>CAYZUR010000134.1:0-5578 GCA_964481535.1 uncultured Spirochaetaceae bacterium
TTCTCTTTATCGCTATAGTTTTTGTACAAGCTAACAAAGAGGTATATGGATTTATATTTAATGGAATCACCACCTCAGAATTAGGATTTCTCTGTATAAGTGAGTTTGGTGTTATCATCATCTTCCACGTTCAAAAATATTTAATAAAGAGACTACATGTTCTTAAACATGAAATGAAGGTGAGAGACAAGACGATTAACCGCCTTACCGATACGAATCTTAGATTTCAAAAGTATGCGTTTACTATAGAAAATGCTTCTAGATTAGAAGAGAGACTCAGTATTACACGAGAAATTCACGATATCACAGGGTACACCCTTACAAGTATAACCATGATGCTGGAGTATGGAGAAGATTTGCTTATTAGTGACAATAAAGAAAAATTATTTGAAGTTCTTAGTTCTGCTCGAAGTCAAGCCAGAAGTGGCCATAATGAAATAAGGCAAGCATTAATACAGCTAAGAGAGATACAAGAAGCTCCTCTCCCTCTTACTAATCGTATCTATAAAATTGTGCATAATTTCATGCATGTTACTGAAATGGAAATACAGCTTGAATTTACAAATTTCAACGACTCTAAAAGTAATGGATATGACAATTTCATTTTAAGATTTTTACAAGAAGGACTCACAAATTCATTTAGACATGGAAAAGCTACAAAAGTAAATATTATTTTCTTTCAAGAATATGAAAATTTATTAATCGCTATAGACGATAACGGAATAGGAAGTAGTTCTATTATTGAAGGAATTGGACTAAAAGGAATGAGTGAAAGAATTTCACAACAGGGAGGGAGTATCACTTACAACTCATCTCGTTGGGGGTTTTCGTTGAAAGCAAAACTACCACTTCTTACTACATGATAAGGAAATACACATGAATACAAAGAAACCAAAAATTAAAGTACTGCTTGTTGATGATCAGCCCCTTTTTGTACACAGTCTCGCATTGGTCATACAAAACAGAGCAGATGACATAGAAATAATTGGTATTGAAACCAACGGAAGAGATGCTGTTGCTGCTGTAGAAAAGCAAGATATTGATATCATTATCATGGATATAAAAATGCCAATCATGAATGGAGTGGAAGCTACTAGAAGGATATCAGAAATTCACCCAGAAATAAAAATCATGATGTTAACTACTTTTGATGAAGATGCTTTTGTAGTAGAAGCATTAAAATATGGAGCAAAAGGATACCTACTAAAAACAATTCTTCCAGAAGAAGTCATTACCGCCATTAGGGCGCTCTATGCTGGGATAAACCAGATATCCCCCTCAATAATAACGAAGCTCACTGAAAAGATGAAAATCACAACACATAAGATAGCACCTGAAAAACCTAACATAAAAACCACTTCCTTACCTACATGGTTTATAGAGCTCACCCAATTGGAGAAAGAAATATTAGAACTTGTAGTACAAGGACTAAGCAATAAAGAGATTTCTTCTGACCTGAATCTAGCAGAACAAACAGTGAAAAACTATTTGACAAATATCTATGGAAAAATGGACGTGCACAAAAGATCCCAATCAATAATTAAATATATGGAAGACCATATTGCAGAGTACAAATAAATATTTGAACTCTTAAAAACACTTAGTACGTTTAAAGTACTACCTTAAGTACTTTAGTCCCTACTTTCCAAACACATTCCATCCTAAAATAATTTCAGATGTTTTATAAGGAGGTATTGTATGAAACATACCACGATAAGTCGTAAGATTATAACAATCTTATTAGTTCTCATCATAGCGTTCCCATTGATAGCTGGAGGGAAAACAGAAACAGCGGCTGGGGGAGATGCAAATAAACTCAATGTATTTGCATATCAATTTAACAAAGACCAAAACAGAGTTAAAGTCATGGCGGATGCCTATATGAAGACTCACCCTGGTGTAGAGATACATGTAGAAGAATATCCTTGGGATACCTACTTCCAAAACTTAGAAGTACGATTTAGTGCAGCTAATCCAAACATTGACCTAGTTGTTATGGATATTCCTCTCATGGCTAACTATGCTGACAGAGGGTTTATTGATGATTTATCAAAATACATTCCAAAAGAAAAATTTAGTGAAATTGTCGCAGAAAAATCACTAGCAGATGTATATTATAATGGAAAAATCATGGCTTCTCCGATGCAGAACTCAGACCAATACCTCTATATTAATGCAAAAATGGCAAAAGAAGCTGGAATTACATTACCTTCTGTTGTAGTAGATAAAAACACCGTAATTACTGAAGATTTTGCAGAAAAATGGGGCGATAGCGCATGGACTTGGGATCAAGTATTAGATGCAGCTATTAAAATGACCAAAGACAACAATAGCGATGGTATTACAGACGTATATGGCCTCCATATTGAACAAGCTGGTCGATTATATCAATTACAACCACTTGGTGGATCAAGAGGTGGAAAAATTGTTTCTCCTGATGGCACCACAGTAAAAGGGTATTTTGACCAACCCGTATGGCTCAAAGCCCTTACGTTCTATGGCGATCTATTCAACAAATATAAGGTAGAAGTTCCAAGTGGATTCCTTCCAGGATACGACCAACCATCCGAATTCATAAATGGATCATACGCAATGATGGTTGGAGGTGGATGGAACCTCAAAAGAATCACTGAATCAGACCTTGATGTAGTTGTAGCAGCACATCCATATTTTGCAGATGGAAAACCAGCAACACCGACCGGATCATGGGTAACTGGAATTGCTAAATCAACAACAGAACCTAAAAAAGAACTTGCTGCAGATTTCCTAGAATGGTGGACCCTTACTGAGGAAGGTGCTCAACTTTGGTACGACACAAATGGAGAACTTCCAGCTACTAAATACATGCTTGATCAGCTTTCCACTAACCCAAAGTATGACAAATTCCCATTAAGTGCACAAAGATTAGGAGTATATCAAATATTGAATACTGCAGATGGTCGACCTGTTACACCATTCTACCCATTTGTTAATGCAGGATTCGAAAAAGCATTCACTGATGTAGCGCAAGGTGTAGCACCTGAAAGAGCTTTAAAAGAAGCTGTTGCAGAAATAGAAAAGAATATATCAAGGGTTCAATAAGCATATGATAGATCGATACAAGAAAGAGACAATAAAAGCGTACGTATTCCTCCTTCCAGCAGTGGGCTTAATCTTACTATTTAAGTTATATCCAATTATCATTGTAGTAGGTGAAAGCTTTTTTAAAGTAAGTTATTTAAGTGGAACCAAGGTATTTGTAGGAATTAATAATTATATTGATCTTTTTCTTGATCGATCATTCTGGAATTCAGTGTGGGTTACCACCAAACTGAATTTCCTTATCAATCCTATTCAGGTTGTGATTGCAGTTGTAATGGCTCTGCTCATAAATTTAGACTATAGAGGAAAGATGTTTTATCGCTTCTTGTTTTTTATCCCTCTCGGTGTCTCACTAGCAGTCACAACCATCTATTGGAGTATTATTTTTAGACCAGGCAATGGAATTATGAACTATGTTCTTAATGCCATGAATTTACCAATGCAACCGTTTTTCAACTCCCCCACTCAAGCATTATGGATTATCATCATAATTGCTTCTTGGAAGGGATGTTCATTCTGGATGTTATTTGTTCTTGCTGGACTTAAAAATATTCCAAAAGAAATTTATGAAGCATGTCAAGTTGAAGGTGTAGGCAGTATCGCGGCTTTCTTCTATATCACTCTCCCTCTATTATTTAGAACTCTCTTATTTATTTTCGTCACCGATACTGCTACAAATTTCATGTTGTTCATCCCTGTATTTATGATTACAAAGGGCGGACCAGACTCTTCTACTAACGTTCTTATGCATGAAGCATACAAAACAACTATGCTGCAAGGTGATGTCGGACATGGTATGGCAATGATTGTATTCCTCATATTGATGCTTATTGGAATTATTGCTATTCAGTTCAAGACATTTGGAGAGAGGTAACATCATGAAATTACATAAAAATTATTTTCACTTAACAATGTATCACGTACTGTCACTCTCCTTTGGATTCATCTTTGTGATGCCAATCCTCTGGTCATTGATGGCATCATTTCGACCTGAAAACCTTATTTTTCAAGGACTTGCCCCCCTTTCTCTCAAAGCCCTTACCCCACTCCCTTTCACATTAGACAATTTCATTGGGGTGTTTACTAATAATGTTTTTTATAGTGCCTTAATAAATACCCTTATAGTCTCTGCCATTACAGTTGTGGGTGGAATTATTATTAATGCATTAGCTGGTTTTGCCTTTTCTACCATTAATTTTTATGGAAAGAAAATTCTATTTGCTATCGTCCTTTTCTCATTTCTCATGCACGCAGATCTTTTGGTACTTCCCACATACAACCTTGTTGACTCTCTAGGACTTATTGATACAAAAACAGCACTTATCCTCCCTATGCTCGGCAATGGTATGGTAATTTTCATGTTTATCCAATTTTTCAACGAAATCCCAAAAGCATTACTCGAGGCAGCGACTGTTGATGGAGCGAATAGCCTTCAAGTCTTACTAAAAATCTATCTCCCTTTGACCATCCCAACAATAATTGGAGCTTCATTGATTCTATTTTTGGGGCAATGGGAATCTTTTCTTTGGCCTTTGGTCGTATCAAGGTCTGTTGAAAATGGAATGATACAAATTGCTTTATCGACATTTACTCAACAATACGGAACCCTTTGGGGCCTCAAGCTAGCAGCTGCAAGCTTACTTTGCTTTATTCCACTCATTATCCTTATGCCACTACAAAAATACTATGTAGCCAGTGTAGCTGGTTCTGCAATCAAAGGCTGATATATAGCCACATTCAAAATTTTACTATTGGAGAATTTTTATGAAACAATTTAATGAGAACGATTCACGAATTAGAGTTGTCCTTGATACTGACACATTTAATGAAATTGATGATCAGTTTGCCCTCGCTCATCTATTAAAATCTCAAGATATCATACGAACCGAAGCAATCTATGCAGCGCCTTTTAAAAACACACGTGCAGATTCAGCTGAGGAAGGCATGCTTAAAAGCTATGATGAGATTGAGACATTATTACATCGTCTTAACTGTCATGATATCCCGTTCTTTGCAGGTGCGAGAGCATTCCTTACATCAGAACTTAAGAATGAAAGAAGTGATGCAGTTAATGATCTCATTAGCCGTGCCGCCTCTGCTTCACCACAAAAACCTCTCTATATCATCGCCATTGGTGCGCTGACAAATATCGCACAGGCAATATTAATTGAACCAAGCATTGTAGATAATTGTAATGTAATTTGGTTAGGAGGACATGATTTGCACTGGCCTCACAACAAAGAATTTAATCTTCAGGGCGATATTACTTCAGTAAAAGTCGTGTATGACTCAGGGATATCTCTCACTGTAGTTCCTTGTTTAGGTGTTTCTTCTCATCTAACTTCTAGCCGAGAAGAATTAGCCACTTATATGGATCTTTCTGACCCATTATGCTCTTTCTTATATCAGAGATTCTCAGAATATATACGTGAAGGAATGGGAACAAAAGAAATTTGGGACCTTGCTGCAACAGCTGTTCTTATACTACCAGAAGCAG
>CAYZUR010000135.1:0-5566 GCA_964481535.1 uncultured Spirochaetaceae bacterium
ACATGTGCTGAGCATCATTTCCATAAAAGAATTCAACCATACTTACTACTCTCAATCCTTTTTTAAAGATTTCAGATAATAATTTTGGTCCACAGCAATCTCCCGTTCCTGATGGCATAATCCTATCGGGAATGAGGTCATTAAGAGTATTAATACTTCCATCAATACAATGAAACCGGTGCATCTCATGCACCTTTTGTTGAGTAATGGCACTATAGCTTTTGGCTTCTTTGAAGTTACCCTCTTTCTGTAATTGCTTTATTACTGCGTCACTCTCTTTGATGAGTGCATGATATTCATCTTCATCGTAGGTAGGAGGAACAAAGCCACTAATGGAAGCAGTACCTAGATACTCTCCACTAAATGCTTTATATACAACTATTTCCCCTTTCACATCATCAATAGCAACAGCTACGGCAAACATGATGCCCCCCTGATCTCTAAAAAGAGGAGATGTTGGAAACACACATTTTCCTTCATAATCGACAAATTTCTTTGTATCAAGTTGAAACATGAGTTCTCTTGCATATATTTTAGCTATTGTGGGTGAGAGTATTTCGCTCATATGTGTAACACTCTTGAGAATTGTTTCATACAGATTTTTTACCTTTGATGAGAATTTAGTTGTCTATGATGTTTTCTTTTATAGCACGAATTTCTCAGTTTATAAAGGAATTTACGAGTATTCTTATCATTCTCAATATTATTCTATCAATTATATAACTATGTATTTGCTTTGAGAACCTATTCTGATAGTATAATTGCAACTGGAGTTTAATATGAATATTACCCCCCCATTATCATTACAAGCATTAAGCGCTCTTCAAGATGAAATTCTCATTGATCGACTTGAACACATTCTTCCATCTGTGATGAAGGAATGCAACGTTGAAATGTGGATTGTGATTGGAGATGAATATAATGAAGGTCCTGTTGTACGATCTCTTTTGCCAAGTAGCTTTTTTCATGCGAGAAAAACTTCTCTTTTTGTATTTGCAAGAAAGGATGGGGTGAATTATCGCTATATTGTAAGTAAGCCAGATTTCTCCATAGATAAGTTCTATACTCCAGCCCTTCTTAAGCCCTTTGGATTTGATTGGGAAAAGTTTTATACGACATTTGCCCCTCAGTATGATATTGAAGCAATTCGGGCAATGGATGAAGAAGATATGTGGGGAGCCCTCTCTCGTATTGTTCGAGAAATTGACCCATCTAATATTGCTCTCGAAACTTCAGCTACTACGTCTTTTAGTGATGGATTAAGTAAAACTAATTATGATGCAATCATTGCATCTATAGATAAAAAGTATGTAGAAAGAATCATGAGTAGTGAAATAGTCGCAACTCGTTTTTTAGAGACGAGAAGTGAAAAAGAAATTTTACTTATGAGAGACATCGTTGGTGTAACAAGAGATATTATTAAAAAAGCATACTCAACTGAAGTAATTACTGTTAATAAAACAACAACAGGTGAATTACGATTTTTCCTCATGGAAGAAGCAATAAAGGTAGGAATGATTCCGTGGTTTGATGCAACAGTGTGGATTAGACGAGATGGGAAAAGCCATATTGATAATGATAATGAAGTGATACAAAAAGGAGATATCCTCCACTGTGACTTTGGCGTTGTCTACGCAAGACTCTGCTCTGATGTGCAAGAGATGGCATATATAAAGGATGATAATGATGAGACCCTCATTAGTGAACTCAAAAACATTCACAATCTAAGTATGAAATTCCAAGATATCGTCATGAAAAACTTAGTTGTTGGAAAAACAGGAAATGAAGTACTCATTAACTCTCTCACTGAGGCAAAAGAACAAGGCATCACAAAACCGATGCTCTACTCCCACCCTATTGGAATATATGGCCATGGGCCTGGTCCTACTATCGGAACCTTTGGAAATCAGAAATTTGTGAAAGCGGGCGGAGAGAGAATAGTTCACAATAATACAGCCTACGCCCTTGAACTCAATGTGATGGAAAAGGTTACTGTTTGGAATAATTTAGAAATCATGTGGGGCCAAGAGATAGATATTGCTATCATTGACAACACCCCTCAATTTCTCAAAGGGCGGCAAAAAGAGTTACATATTGTTGGATAAGTATTTTCTTTCAAGGGCAGAAGCAATTCTGCCTAATACCTCTTTTGCTTTTTCATCATCATCAAAGACACTCGTTACAATCCTGATATACCCTTTCCCTAGCTCTCCATAACTTGCTCCATCATTTACAAGAACACGAGCTTCTTCTAATAGATAGGAGACTATCTCACTACTCTCACCCACCTCTGAAATATTCAACCAAGTGAGAATGCCGCTTTCACTTTTATTAAGATGGACACCTTTCACTTTTCTAAAGATTGAATAAGCAAGATCTCTTCTCCTTTCATGTCGTTTAGTAAGAGAGGCGAGGTAATCAACTTCCTTTAGAGCTTGAAGAGCCCCAATAGAAGTAATAGTAGACGCAGCTCCTAATACATTTACAGCAGCTGCATAGTAGATATCCATCATCTCATCATTGGCATAGATATAGCCGATTCTAAACCCACTTAAACCAAGACCTTTAGAAATAGAACATACAGTCACCGTTCTTTCCCACATAGAAGGAAGCGTGCAAGGGGAAATGAATTCAATTCCATCAAAAATATGATCTTCAAATGCTTGATCGCAAATAAGGATAAGATCATGTTTTACAATGAATTTACTTAACTCAATAAGATTCTCTTTTCTAAACACTGTTGTAGTGGGATTATTTGGATGAGTGATTACCACCATTTTTGTCTTCGTTGTCACCTTTTTTTCAAATTCATCGATATCTAAAGAATAGTTGTTTTTACTATTAAGAGGAACATGAACAACAGTAGATTTAAGAAGAGAAGGATTTAAAAAGTTGCTTGGATAGCTTGGGTCCACTACCATCACTTCATCACCCTCTTCTAAAAAGGGCATCATTGCATATAGGAGACCTGAGTCTGACCCTGGAGTGACAATTACGTTACGAGAAGGGTCTATAGAAAGTTTGGTTTGTTTTTCAATCTTCTTTGCAATCTCAACTCGTAATTCTCTCATCCCAATAGGCATAGAGTAATGAGAGGGAAAGCCGTCTTTCAGGGCCTCTATCATCACCTTCTTCACTGATTCAGGAATAGATGGGTCAGGGAAGAAAGGATCTGCCCATGCCATGATATCGACACCTTGAGCCATGAGAATTCCAGCACCTTCACCAACATCGGCCT
This sequence comes from uncultured Spirochaetaceae bacterium, assembly GCA_964481535.1. Taxonomy (GTDB): domain Bacteria; phylum Spirochaetota; class Spirochaetia; order Sphaerochaetales; family Sphaerochaetaceae; genus SABI01. Next base: position 3,239 of record CAYZUR010000135.1, read on the forward strand.
TAGTTACATCCTCAAAGAGACCACCGCTTAAGTGTTTAAATTCTTTATTCATGAGATGCTTAATACTAGACATATTTTCTCCTACTCTTTGTTTGTTTGCTGTAAATAGCGATAAATTGTTTGTGTAGAAACCCCAAGAACATGGGCAACTGAATTCACAGCCCCTTTGAATTTAAACACACCCCTCGCTTCAAGGTTGCTAATGAGTTCTTTTTTCTCAGAAATAGAGGAGTCGATAATGGAAAGACCATGCTCTAATGTCACATTTTCAATAATCTCTTTTACGATATCATCAACAACACCATCAAACCGTTCAGATGATTTCTCTGTCCCATTTGATTGATTAATCATTAATAGATCATCAATTGATTCTTGCATCCTCAATAATTTAGTAATGTCGATATTGACACACAACAGTCCAATAACCTCACCTTCAATACTTTTAATGAAATAGGTGCTACTACGTAAAATCTTGTGTCCACTTTTTGTGGTACCAGTGTAGTTTGTCACACTCTCTTTATTGAGGTATTCTTGTTTTTGTATCAGTTCAAGGGCGTAGGCAGTGATTGAACCGCCTACTTTGCGCCCAGTGATATGTCCATTTACAATATAGCAAATTGAATGGCTTAAATCACTCACATCATGAATTAACACTTCACACGTTTTTCCATTAATAGCCGCAATATAATCAGCTATTGGGAAATAACGGATGAGTTCAGGGTGCCTATCCATGATGAATTACCCTTTTACACAAATGGCATCAATTTCAACACCGACATCTTTTGGAAGGCGAGAAACTTGCACAGCAACACGGGCAGGTGTGTGGTCTTTAAAGAATGCAGCATAGACTTCATTCACTGCAGCGAAGTCATTCATATCACGAAGGAAGACTTGGCATTTCACAATGTCTGTAATACTAAAACCAGCTTCTTTCACAATTGCTTCAATATTGTGTAGGCTCTGCTGTGTTTGTTTTTTGATATCTTCGCTTACTAATTCCATAGTGGAAGCAATAAATGGGATTTGTCCTGAAACATATAATGTCTCATGTGCGAGGTACGCTTGTGCGTAAGGTCCAATTGCTGCTGGGGCTTCTTTTGTAACGATAGTCTTTTTCATTTCTTAGTATCTCCTTAATTATTCTTAATTTATGCGTAAAAACAACTTGCTGTATGATTTGTATCGACCTCTCTTAGAAGAGGCTTTTGAGTGAGACATTTTTCTGTTGCAATAGGACAACGGGTAGAGAAGGGGCACCCGATAGGGGCATTCATTGCATTTGGAATTTCCCCTTCTAAAATTACCCGAGGATTCTTCACCCTTGGGTTTCCCTTACTAATTGAACCAATAAGGGACTTTGTATAAGGATGACGTGGATTTTTAAACAGTTCATCAGCATCTGCTATCTCCATCACTTCTCCTAGATAGAGAACCATGATGCGGTCGCTAATAAATTTCACAACACGAAGGTCATGAGAGATGAACATATAGGTTAAATTAAGTCTATTTTTCAACTCAACAAGAAGATTTATTATCTGGGCTTGCACCGATACATCGAGAGCTGAAACAGATTCATCACAGACAAGGAACTCAGGGTTAAGGGCGATACCTCGAGCAATAACAATTCGTTGTCTCTGCCCCCCACTAAATTCATGTGGATAGCGGTTCATCTCATTGATAGAGAGTCCAACGATATCGAGTAAGGAGATTACGATATCTTCTTTCTCTTTTGTACTGAGTTCTCTTCTGAAATTATCGAGGGGTTCCATGATGATATCACGCACCGTCATTTTAGGATTCATTGAGCTGTAAGGATCTTGGAAAATATATTGCATATCTTTTCTTAAAGTTCGAATTTGATCTCCACTATATTCCATAATATTCTTGCCATTAAATACAATAGAGCCACTCGTTGGTTCCCAAAGACGCAGTATTGTTTTCCCTAAAGTACTCTTTCCACATCCACTTTCTCCAACAACACCAAGTGTTTGGCCCCTTTTCACATCAAAAGAGACATTATTTACCGCTTTTACAAATACTTGATTCTCTTTTCTAAGAGCTTTTTTCATGAGAAAATGTTTATTGAGGTCTCTTACTTCTAAAATATTATCTGTTTGCATAATTCACCTCATCACTATATAAGAAGCATTTCACATCAGTATTGCCAACTCTAAAGACAGGTGGTGATTGCTTTTCACAAATATCCATTTTGTCCTTACAGCGAGGATGAAAATAGCATCCACTCGGGCGTTTTGTAATACTAGGGACCACTCCATTAATTGTGGGAAGAATAGGGTTTTTTTGATCTTCTAAAGAAGGCATAGTGGC
>CAYZUR010000136.1:0-5538 GCA_964481535.1 uncultured Spirochaetaceae bacterium
TTGTTAAAGATGCTCGAGTTGTTGTAGAGTTTGTGAAAAAAGCGAGCCCAATAGGGGACCTTGATGTTACTGGAGCGCTCACAGGTTTACTAGAAGGCCTTATTGATGAAAGAGCAATGAGTAGAATGGTCTCTAGAGATGTCGAAGATGATTTCGATGCTGATGAAGTTTTTGAATATGTAGAACCTATATTTACGATGTTCTTTAATATTATTGATATGGATTCCAATGGAATCGTAACATCAGAAGAAGTAAAGAAATTAGGAAAAGAGTTTGCTAAATTACGTAATGCCTATGAAACAATGGGAGCTTCATTAGAAGGCAGTAGTCAAGCGACAAAAACGTCAGACCTCGTTAACTACCTCTCATCAGTATTAATTTCATCAAATAATAGATTGATTCCTACTACTGTGCAAGAACATGAAACTATTCCAACAACATTCGCTACTCTCTTAAATCTAGTGAAAGATTTTGTAGATAGTGAAGTCACAGACTTGCCTGACCCAACAGTTTCTGGTAGTGATTGGTATTTCCTACAAGAGACGTATCTTGATGACTGGGCTGATTCGTTCTTTGATTATCTCGAAGGAACACCTCCTGGATCAAGTGTTGCACGTTATACCACAATATTTGATACTGTGTTAGCAATATCAGGAGCAATTCCAGATAATGACTTTATCACAGATGAACTTACTATTATTCGTGATGATCTTATATCAGAAATTGAGGAGGACTAAGCTATGCGAAAAATAATAATAATTGGATTAACATTCCTACTTCTTGTAAGTAGTAGTCTAGCCGCTTACACGTATCCAGATTTCTTTAGAGAGGGTGTCTCATTTGCCCCTACGAGTACAAGAATTGAAGGGATGGGGGGAGCTGGTATATCAACTTCGACTGGGCTTGATTCACTTTATATGAACCCAGCGAACTTAGCTAATGGTCGCTTTAGTTTGTATCTTCCTGCTGTAACGGTTACGGTATTTAATGCTAAGGGCTTATTAGACAGTGAAATTATACAAGACTTAGTTGATGGAGTTGAACCTGATGTTGCAATGGGTGGACGCCTTTTAGACACCATCGTTGTAGATAAAGGGGACGTCTTTACATCTGATATAGCTTTTGGATTTGCTGGTGGTGGCTTTGGTTTAGGACTTAATATACAAGAACAAATTCACAACGTTGACACTGGTACAGATACAAACTTTGTTGTAGAAGTGAATGCTGCTGCCTCTATTGGACTTGGAATTAACCTTGATTTCATTCCTGATGTCTTAAGCGTAGATGTTGGTGCAACTGTAAGACCAACCTATAAAGCTTTTACACAAAAAATTGGTGCTCCTGGAATTATTAACACAGCATTTGATGAAGATGAAGATTTCCTTCAGAAATTCCTTGGTGAAAACCAACTTTCAGCAGGATATGCAGTACCAATGGATGTTGGTGTAAATGTAAACCTTCCGGTTGGGTTAAGCTTAAGTGGAGTAATGCGTAACATTAACGGCACATACACCATGAGAGATTATACTGAAGCTGGTACGTGGGTAAATGAAATGTTAGAGTTTGTTTCACAAGAGACAATCTATACTGGTACTTCTACCGCAGCTGGTGCTGAGAAAGAGATCATTGTCCCTATATCATACGATATCGGCTTTGGATGGACTCCTAATCTTGGTGGACTTTCTGCTATTTTACGACCTTCCCTTGCTATTGATTTAGTTGATGTTGGTTTACTTGCCCAAGAGATGGACGATAACGAACAAGCTTTCTGGAATCACTTGAGAGCTGGAGCTGAAGTAAAAATTCTCTCTGCGATCGATGTTCGAGCAGGTATTAACAAAGGGTATATGTCAGTAGGTGCTGGATTTGACTTATTTGTTATCCACGTAGATGCTGCATATTACTGGAGAGAAGCTGGAGAGAATATTGGAGATAGTCCTATCGACGCTCTATCTCTTCGATTCAACATAGGTCTTGATGGCTAGTATCTAAATTTTTGAATGATTAATTGCACCCCCAGGGATTCCTTGGGGGTGTTTTCTAGTGTGCTTACTATATAAGATGTGGTAGAGTGGAGGGAGATTAATAAAATAGGAGAATGTAATTATATGGATATTGTAAAGCTTAGTGGTGTAATAAAATCCTATGAGTGGGGTGACTCATATTTTATTTCTTCTTTATTGAACAGAAAGAAAAGTAATTACCCACAAGGGGAGCTTTGGATGGGAACCCATCCAATGGGAGAATCTACCCTTTTAATGGATGAGATTCCTTTATCACAATATATAGCTTCTTCTCCAATTGAAGTACTAGGTGCCTCTCACATAAAGAGATTTAACGAAGAGCTTCCGTTTTTGTTAAAAGTATTAGCAATTAAAAATCCCCTTTCTTTACAAGTTCATCCCAATAGTGAACAAGCGAAACGTGGATACGAGGAAGAAACGGAACAGAGAGGCCTAACAGAAGCTGCTCTCCTTAATTACAAAGATAATAGGCAAAAGGATGAAGTCCTCTTTGCTATCACCCCTACAACAGCCATGGTTGGTTTTAGAACATTAAGTGAAATCTTAGAAAACTTCTCCTTAATCTTACATGAAAAGGGAGACATCTTTGTAAATTGCACTTCTGTAGAAGAATTCTTCGAGACACTATTTATCTTAGATGGAAATACAAAAGAGAGTATGCTCCTTGATTTAAAAGAATATGTGAACACTCCATCCGAAATAGAACCATCACTTTTTCTCAGTAGCAAAGAGATTGCTAAAAGAGCTCTTTTAGCAATCTCTTTGCTACTGAGAAAAAGTGATGGTTCTATTTCGGATGGAGTGTTCACATATTCTTTTAAATCAAGGAGCATACTCTCTTTTGTATTTCCATCTAAGATAAATAGTGTCTCGAAGAATTCTTCTACAGAAGTGCAATTTACAAAGATGTCTCCCTTTTCATGTAAGATTAAGGAGAAGTTTTCTAAGATTTCACTTAATGTTCTAAAACCAACCATGGCTGTTGTAGGGGTGATAGCAAAGAGGACTTCATCCTTTTGCCTATTATCTTTGTAATTAAGGAGAGCAGCTTCTGTTAGGCCTCTCTGTTCCGTTTCTTCCTCGTATCCACGTTTCGCTTGTTCACTATTGGGATGAACTTGTAAAGAAAGGGGATTTTTAATTGCTAATACTTTTAACAAAAACGGAAGCTCTTCGTTAAATCTCTTTATGTGAGAGGCACCTAGTACTTCAATTGGAGAAGAAGCTATATATTGTGATAAAGGAATCTCATCCATTAAAAGGGTAGATTCTCCCATTGGATGGGTTCCCATCCAAAGCTCCCCTTGTGGGTAATTACTTTTCTTTCTGTTCAATAAAGAAGAAATAAAATATGAGTCACCCCACTCATAGGATTTTATTACACCACTAAGCTTTACAATATCCATATAATTACATTCTCCTATTTTATTAATCTCCCTCCACTCTACCACATCTTATATAGTAAGCACACTAGAAAACACCCCCAAGGAATCCCTGGGGGTGCAATTAATCATTCAAAAATTTAGATACTAGCCATCAAGACCTATGTTGAATCGAAGAGATAGAGCGTCGATAGGACTATCTCCAATATTCTCTCCAGCTTCTCTCCAGTAATATGCAGCATCTACGTGGATAACAAATAAGTCAAATCCAGCACCTACTGACATATACCCTTTGTTAATACCTGCTCGAACATCGATCGCAGAGAGAATTTTTACTTCAGCTCCAGCTCTCAAGTGATTCCAGAAAGCTTGTTCGTTATCGTCCATCTCTTGGGCAAGTAAACCAACATCAACTAAATCAATAGCAAGGGAAGGTCGTAAAATAGCAGAAAGTCCACCAAGATTAGGAGTCCATCCAAAGCCGATATCGTATGATATAGGGACAATGATCTCTTTCTCAGCACCAGCTGCGGTAGAAGTACCAGTATAGATTGTCTCTTGTGAAACAAACTCTAACATTTCATTTACCCACGTACCAGCTTCAGTATAATCTCTCATGGTGTATGTGCCGTTAATGTTACGCATTACTCCACTTAAGCTTAACCCAACCGGAAGGTTTACATTTACACCAACATCCATTGGTACTGCATATCCTGCTGAAAGTTGGTTTTCACCAAGGAATTTCTGAAGGAAATCTTCATCTTCATCAAATGCTGTGTTAATAATTCCAGGAGCACCAATTTTTTGTGTAAAAGCTTTATAGGTTGGTCTTACAGTTGCACCAACATCTACGCTTAAGACATCAGGAATGAAATCAAGGTTAATTCCAAGTCCAATAGAGGCAGCAGCATTCACTTCTACAACAAAGTTTGTATCTGTACCAGTGTCAACGTTGTGAATTTGTTCTTGTATATTAAGTCCTAAACCAAAGCCACCACCAGCAAATCCAAAAGCTATATCAGATGTAAAGACGTCCCCTTTATCTACAACGATGGTGTCTAAAAGGCGTCCACCCATTGCAACATCAGGTTCAACTCCATCAACTAAGTCTTGTATAATTTCACTGTCTAATAAGCCCTTAGCATTAAATACCGTAACCGTTACAGCAGGAAGATACAAACTAAAGCGACCATTAGCTAAGTTCGCTGGGTTCATATAAAGTGAATCAAGCCCAGTCGAAGTTGATATACCAGCTCCCCCCATCCCTTCAATTCTTGTACTCGTAGGGGCAAATGAGACACCCTCTCTAAAGAAATCTGGATACGTGTAAGCGGCTAGACTACTACTTACAAGAAGTAGGAATGTTAATCCAATTATTATTATTTTTCGCATAGCTTAGTCCTCCTCAATTTCTGATATAAGATCATCACGAATAATAGTAAGTTCATCTGTGATAAAGTCATTATCTGGAATTGCTCCTGATATTGCTAACACAGTATCAAATATTGTGGTATAACGTGCAACACTTGATCCAGGAGGTGTTCCTTCGAGATAATCAAAGAACGAATCAGCCCAGTCATCAAGATACGTCTCTTGTAGGAAATACCAATCACTACCAGAAACTGTTGGGTCAGGCAAGTCTGTGACTTCACTATCTACAAAATCTTTCACTAGATTTAAGAGAGTAGCGAATGTTGTTGGAATAGTTTCATGTTCTTGCACAGTAGTAGGAATCAATCTATTATTTGATGAAATTAATACTGATGAGAGGTAGTTAACGAGGTCTGACGTTTTTGTCGCTTGACTACTGCCTTCTAATGAAGCTCCCATTGTTTCATAGGCATTACGTAATTTAGCAAACTCTTTTCCTAATTTCTTTACTTCTTCTGATGTTACGATTCCATTGGAATCCATATCAATAATATTAAAGAACATCGTAAATATAGGTTCTACATATTCAAAAACTTCATCAGCATCGAAATCATCTTCGACATCTCTAGAGACCATTCTACTCATTGCTCTTTCATCAATAAGGCCTTCTAGTAAACCTGTGAGCGCTCCAGTAACATCAAGGTCCCCTATTGGGCTCGCTTTTTTCACAAACTCTACAACAACTCGAGCATCTTTAACAA
>CAYZUR010000137.1:0-2917 GCA_964481535.1 uncultured Spirochaetaceae bacterium
AACCTTACTCAGTGCTAGCCTATTCTTCTATCCTTATTGCATCAGATGGGCACTGATCTTCCGCTTCTTTTGCATCATTTTCAGCATCTGCTGGAACTGGATTTGCAATTACTATTGCGATGAGCTCATCATCCATTTCAAAGACTTCAGGACATATTCCTGCACAAAGTTCACATCCTATACATGCCTCCCGATCAACGTTAGCTTTCATAGTATTTTTCTCCTTTTACATCTTAATCTGTCATTTTACATATTAAGGTCATTTATTGATTACACAATCCTGTATAAAGTTATTAATCTCATTTTTCACAACATTTAACTTGCTTTTTGAACAAAGTATTTACATCAGGATTTCTATCCCCAAACATTTCCATAACTTCATCTAATATTTTTCTACGATCTAATCCTTCTTGTTCTCTTTTCTTTATGTGCTTGTATACACCAAACACAGTAGAGGGTCCAATCTCGGATGAAAAATGGCCTATCCCTTGATTCCAAGCAAAAAGTGAAAAAAGCTCGTCCAATTCTTGAACACTAAGACCTAACGAATACGCTTTTATCAGCTCTCTTGTTGCTTGCCTGTATCTTGAGCCACCTATGGCATTACTCATTGAAAGCATAAGTTTGGTTTTAAGATCAATTGCTGCATCTTCTTTCTCCCATATTAGTTCCCAGAAATCAACCACTGTACCTGCTAGGATATCATCAATAGCTTTGTAATTTACGATGGCAGTTGGTTTAAAGGGCATATCTGCTCCACTTTCATAGCTTATTTTTCTCATTTCTGTTCTATAAGCGTAGACTCTATACTCATGGTCAGAAATCTTTTCAGTGATATGTTCAAATCCTAAATCTTTTAATGCTGAATATAGCGGTTTTGGCTCAAAGCTCTGGACCACACATATCCCGTTATGTAAATTTACTTGTTGTGCCTTATGTAAAATCATAGGTAAAAAATTGGTGAGTAAATGTCTTACATCAATTTCAGAAAATGATGCTTTATGGTCATCCCATGTATTTGTCAAAGCATTGCTCCTTTCATTATTTCATATTCTATATAATTAATAATACCATATATTTGAAAACAATGTTTAAATAGAAACGTGTAGCCCGGATTATCAATACTTTTTCTGGCGTTGTTTGGCAAGTCAATATGTCCACATTGTGTAACAGAGCACTCTCGTGATGAAAATACAGGAGATACCTTAAACAATATAGGCTTGAATATTTTAGGGCTGGGCAAGCCCTAAAAGCTTGGCCAGGAGGTATAAGTCACACTATTACCACTCTTTGTCCAAAACCTTTTCAACAAATACTTTTACAATATCGGGATCAAATTGAATGCCTGCATTTTTATGCAATTCTTCCATTACAACTTTTTCTGGTAGTGCGTTTCGGTAACTTCTTTCACTAGTCATAGCATCATAGGCATCTGCTATTGCTATGATTCTTGACACAAAGGGAATATCCTTACCTTTTATGCCTCTAGGATATCCTTTCCCATCCCATCTTTCATGATGAGCTAATACATACTCTGCCGTTTCTGATAAATCATGTAAATTACTTAGAATTCTATACCCTATTTCTGGATGACGCTTAATTTCATTATATTCATCTTGTGAAAGTTTACCTGGTTTCTCGAGTATATTTTCAGCTACACATATTTTCCCTATATCGTGAAGTAATCCAACCGTTCTAAGTTCCTCAATTTTATACTCAGGCAGTCCAAGAGCTTCTCCCGTGCTTTTGCATAGTGCTGAAACTCTATGTGAGTGTTGTTCTTCTCTTTTATTTTTTTCAAAAAGAGTATTAAGGATAGCTTTGATTGTATTCCCCCTCATACTTGGACTGTCAAAGAGTTTTTTCTTATACATGTGATTTTCTGCATTTCTGAATATATCTTGAATACTTTCTTTCATATTGTTCTTAGTTTCATAACCAAAAGAGATAGAAATATTAATATTGGCTACTTTTTCTTTTGATGTTAAATCATTAAGACGTTTAATGATTTGTTCTGCTTCATAAGGACCTGTTTTAGGTAAAATAGCAACAAATTCATCCCCTCCGAGTCTGGCAATAATATCATCAGCCCGGCATCCTTTTTTTACTACAGATGCTGTTTTCTTAAGTATTTTATCACCTATGGCATGTCCAAAGGAGTCATTAATAAGTTTTAACCCATTTACATCACCCATAATAAGGGTTAAAGGAAGGGTTCTTTTTGTATCAAGCCTTTTTAATTCTGTTTCATAAAATCTGCGATTATATAGCCCTGTAAGTTGGTCATGCTGGGAAAGGCGTTCAATTGTTTTTAGCCGTTTCCATTTTTTAGTATAGTCTCTGAAAACAATTACCACACCTACAACGCTGTTTGTGTCATCCAAAATAGGAGCTGCACTATCTTCAATTACTACTTCTTTTCCTGTTTTTGTAATCAATATAGTATGATTGGCAAGCAAATGTATTTTTCCACGTAGCATTACTTTTTTTACAATATCTTCGCTCATCTTTCTAGTAAACTCATTTATGATGTTAAATATATCGTAAATTGATTTCCCAAAAGCTTCTCCTTGAGTCCAGCCTGTAACCGATTCAGCAACCCGATTTATGAATGTCACATTATAATTTTTATCAGTGCAAATTACAGCATCCCCAATTGAAATCAACGTTTTCTCTAATATTTGTTTTTCAATAAAAAGGGAGTCTTTTAAAGTTAAAAGCTCTGCAGCTCGTTTTTCCTTCTCTTCATTGGCAACCTCTAGCTCAGACACACGCTTTGCCTTCTCTTCGTTTTGATAAAGGAGCTCTTTATTAGCAATAACTAACTCTGCAGCACGCTTTTCCTTCTCTTCGTTTTGATAGAGGAGCTCTTTATTAGCAATAACTAACTCTGCAGCACGCTTTTCCTTCTCTTCGT
>CAYZUR010000137.1:3017-5518 GCA_964481535.1 uncultured Spirochaetaceae bacterium
TTTGATAGAGGAGCTCTTTATTGGCAGTCTCTAGCTCAGACACATGATATTCCTTGTTCATGTTTTTTTTGCATATTCTTATCTCCAATCAATTAAAGCAATACTAGTATTTTGTCCCATAAGTTCTGACTTATTTTCTTACGATGTAATTTCCTAAGCATTTTCAACTTCTTAATTTGAAATTTAATGTTGAAGGGCCAGTAATAATAGGGGTAAAGCTTTATTTGCATGCTCATTTTTTCTGGGACTCGCTTCATGCTGAATATTGCTTCGTTTTCATGAAATGTATCAAAAATATTTCCCCAACATTCTATCGGAATTTTTAAACTTTGATTAAACCCATATAAAATATTTATATTAAAATATTTGATTCATTGTATGCTATTATAGAGTGGTTGTATATAAATCTTTTACGCACATAGGATTGTAATTTGAAGTTCAACAAGAAAGCATTACGAAAAGAAAATGCTAGGTAGGGTATATTTAATTTCACAATTTGGAATTGATAAAGGTCACTGGTGTGTTTATTTCTGTGTGATATGAACCAGAATTAACTTTTGTGGTGGAAATCACCCTCTGGTTAAAAAAAATAATCTCTCCTAAATATGTCGTTCCGAGTAAATTAAAGAGTCTTTAGAGTTCTGCAAAATAACTGCATTCTTTTTTCGCTATGTATGATCGTGAATAATTATGCTTGCCAATGCTTCTTGATGTCCCAATATAAAGTAAATTGTAGCTGATATTTTTGTACTGCAGTATCATACATATTGTGGTTGTGCTCACTCCTCTTTATGGTACTTCCTCTGTAGAATTTTTGCAACAATAGCGTCTTTTACATGTTGCATTTCATCCATATAGGGGATATGATTCATCCGATCTTATACTATTTATGGAGGCATCTTATGGCTAAATCACAAGACGCTAAAAAAACAGAGAAGAAAAAACCTCTGAAGACTGCAAAAGAGAAAAAACAAGAAAAAATGGAAAAAAAGAAATCTAAGTAATTCTCTATTTTTTATATTTTCCATTGTACATAGGGGCTCTAGACCCTTATTTTCGTCCATATACCAATCTGAACTTACATAGCCCCTTGTCAATGATTATTCATTACGAGAGGCTCTGTTTGTTATGTTCTCACGCAGATGTTTTTTAGAATGTGTTATATGGGCGATGATTGCTTTTTTAGTTATGTGCAAGGATAGCAATCTGATCCTTTATAGATTGATATGCCTTATGACAAAAAAGTAGTTGGATAATCTTCTTCCCTTGAATATCGATTAATTTTCTTCTTTATCGATAATTATTGATGCAATTGAGCTAAACAACTCCTGAAAAGATTGTTCTTAGACGGCCTTAACCATTTTGCATTTAAAGAGGGTAGTTCAACAAGAACGATTGGTAAAATAGTAATAACTTGCAACAAACATATTCCTTTATATTCTTCGTATTAATAAAGCTTTTTAGCAAAATAATAGCTAACTTGAAGGCTATATATTGAAAAATATGGGAGAAGTGTGAAAAAAAGTCTTGTTAGTTATGTTCTATCTCGTTGTTTTGAAAAGAATTAAAAAATTAAAAAGACTTTATCATAAAACAAGTTAATATATTAGTAAAAAGTGTTGACATATGTCTAAGCTGGTTGTATTGTGTAAATATGACTGGCAATAAAAGGGAGAAAAGCATTATGAATACATATAAAAGAAATTTAGGAATTATTGTATTACTTTTCATATTAATCCTTCCCATGTTTGCAGATGATAACAGTGCAGAGCTTGTAATAACCACAATAGTGAGAGAAACTATAGATAACACAGGAATACGAATAACTCTAGATGATTTAGATATTTCGTCAAATTCAAGTTTTGACAACAAGTTTTTAGGTGCTAGTAGTTTAGTTACCATTTATGACACAGAACTTGATAGTTCTGTGGATAATATTACAGGAAAATTTTCAATATTAGTACGAAGAAATAATTCTCAAAACATGAAAGTTTCTGTTACAGCAAACCCATTAACAAATGGAAGTAGCTTCTTAGGGTATTCCCTACTTTCCTCAATTGATTATGATTCTGGACGTGATAATCCTTTCTCAGTAAGCAACAGTCAAGCTGGTGCAAGAAGTTACTCAATACAAAAATATAATCAACCACCTATCATTAGAAGTCAAAATATCTTTACCTATACAATACCAGCAGATATGAATGCTGCTGCAGGAACGTATACCGCTTCTATAGTGTTTGGACTTACAACAAATTAATTCCATCGTTAATAACAAACTATTGTGCCCTGTTAGCTCACTTCTAACAGGGTAATTATTTTTGCACTCCTATACGTCTAAAGGTTTTTCACTACATCCTCCTTACTTGTAAATAAAAAAAAGTATTATGAGCCTATGTATGGGTAGATAATCTCTTTCTTAGTGAATAAGATAGGGATTATGTTGGTGTATTGAGAAAATAATATATTATTGTAATGATCTCTCTACTTGCCATACTTAGGAG
>CAYZUR010000138.1:0-5460 GCA_964481535.1 uncultured Spirochaetaceae bacterium
ATGAAAGAAGAAGATTCAACACTCTTTAAAGATTATAATACCTTCATGTCCTATGTTGATGAAATTAGAACAATGGAGGTAAGAACTAATGCTGATACTCCAACCGATGTAAAAATGGCTGTAAAACTTGGTGCACAAGGAATTGGCCTTTGTAGAACAGAACATATGTTCTTTGGTGGTCAACGCATTATTAGTATTAGAAAGATGATCCTTGCTAATAACCTCATTGAAAGAGAGAAAGCATTAAGTGAACTTCTTCCAATGCAACGAAGTGATTTTGAAGAAATCTTTACTGCTCTTAATGGTCTTCCAGCTACGGTAAGACTACTAGACCCACCTCTTCATGAGTTCTTACCTAATGACCACACAAGTCGTCATGAAATGGCTTTACAACTAGGTATCTCTGTTGAGGAAATTGCTCATAAAACAACACTTCTTCATGAGTTCAACCCAATGCTAGGATTTAGAGGATGCCGTTTAGCTATTGTGTATCCTGAAATTCTTAGGATGCAAGTAAGAGCTATTATGGAAGCTGCTCTTAATGTAAAAGCTAAAGGAATTGAAGTTCATCCTGAAATCATGATTCCTCTTGTAGGACACTATAAAGAATTCGATTACACCAAAAAACATGCTCTTTCAACAATTGAAGCAGTGTTTGCTGAAAAAGGTGCAACAATTGAATACAAAATTGGAACCATGATTGAAGTACCTCGTGCAGCTATTACAGCTGATGAGATTGCTAAGAATGCTGAATTCTTTAGTTTCGGAACAAATGACTTAACACAAATGGCTTGTGGATTTAGCCGAGATGATGCAGCTTCTTTCTTAGGACCATATGTACAAGATGTAGACAAAGGATTCTATGAATATGATCCGTTTGAAACAATCGATATTGATGGTGTTGGTAAACTTGTCAAAATGGCAAGTGAGCTAGGACGATCTGTCAATCCTAACTTGAAAATTGGGATTTGTGGAGAACATGGAGGCGATCCTAAATCTGTTGCTTTCTTCCAGAAAGTTGGTTTGAATTATGTATCGTGTTCCCCATTTCGAGTACCTGTTGCTCGTCTTGCTGCAGCTCAGGCTGTATTATAAAAATACTATTTTTCATCTACTACGCTCTTACTTTGTAAGAGTGTAGTAGGTGGTTCTTTATGTAATAACTATATCTTTTCCTCGAATTTGATTCCGTCCATTTATTTTTGCTTCATATAAATAATAATCTACACATGTGAGAACCTCTTTTTTACTTATTTCACCTTCAATACATATAATACCACCACTAAGACTCACCTTTACTTCCTCATTACCAAATACATTGAACCAATTATATTCATAGATTGAATTGAGAATATCTTTTGCTCTTTCATATACACGTACTTTTTCAGGGCAATGTAATATAACAATGAATTCATCACCTCCCCATCGTCCCACACACTCACATTCTTCAAGGCTATTTGTTAATAGAGAACTTACTATCTTTAGAACAGAATCACCTACTTCATGGCCATAGGTGTCGTTAAATAATTTGAAGTGATCGATATCAACCATCAACAAAGCTTTACATGCCTTATCAGATGAATAAGGCTGAATGAGAGTGTTTATATGTTTCTCCATTGCATAACGATTATAGAGGGTGGTGAGTGAATCATGTGATGCTACTATATGGAGTTGCTCTAATAGAGACTCTTTCTCTTTTGCATCAACATGAAAATCATGCTGTATTTTCCCTTGTACTAAAATGATGATAGTGAAATTCACTGCCATGAGAATCAGTAGTGATATAAGAAGAGTTCCAGGGATAATAACTTCTAGATGTGTATCGATTAATAGACTATTAGATGTCTCTATAAGAATAGAAAAAAGGCGAACCATGAAGGTTAAGAAAAATAGAATATACAATACAAGTAGCACCATCATTGTCTTAAAATGCCATTGTGTTTTACTTATTTCTTTTATAATGAGGAGGATATAGGCAATAGCTAGGGCAAGTGTAAATGTAGATCCAATAATTTGTGTATAAATTTCAGATTGTGTGTAGAAAGAGACAGAAAAGTGTAGTACACATGCAGCAAATATAGTTATGAGCATCAACCGATCCCTAGTTTTATAATTAAAGAACGTAGCTAATCCTTTATAAAAAAGAAACCCTCCACTTATAAAAAGGAAAAAGCTTATCGTAGAGATAGTTCTCCCCGTATTAATGAGCACTAAGGTTGTAATGAGTTGACCAAAAGCCTCTAAATAGAGATTAATCGTCCAATACAATAACGCCGGGATCCGTTCTCTATTGTGGACATAGAGTACAGAGAATACTACAGCAACTGTTAATTGGTTAATAAATCCGAACAAGAATTGTATCTGAGGTGAAAATTCCAAAAGGAATCCTCCTATGGGATATTGTAGAGGGTGGGATGAGATAAATAAAGGAAATTTGTAGGAAATAATCGTATTATTTAGCAATACATAGCAAAATAATAGGTGCAATAGTAAGATGAAAGTCTGTATAGCCAAAAAAGGGAATTGAACCCTTGACCTGCTCATTACGAGTGAGCTGCTCTACCGCTGAGCTATTTTGGCATGAAGAATGTGTAAACGTATCTTTTTTTATCGTAAATTGCAAGCAGGCAAAGATCTGAATCTGTCAATTTAGGTATTGACGAAAGGGTTCTTTGTTTCTATGTTAGATGGAAGAGGAATCACCTCTTATTGGAGTTTAGTCTGAATAAAAAACGAACCCGGCATATGATGCACCACGCAGTTCCTGAAGAGAGAGTTGTTACAATAAAAATGAAACAGAAATTGAGCGCGAGAAGTGGTCTTTCATGGTCTCCTGAAGTTGCTGAGTTTTATATGGAACTCTACCCACATATTATAGAGAATGGATTTGAATTACAACAAGATGCTGATACCTTTAACATAGAAGATTTACTATGATAGTCCTTGGCATTGAAACCTCTTGTGACGAGTGTTCAGTCGCTGTTGTCAAAGATGGCTCTGTTATACTCAGTAATGAAATCGCCACACAAATAGAAATGCATACTCCGTACCAAGGAGTAGTTCCTGAAATCGCTTCACGTCTCCATACAGAGTGGATTAGTAATGTTGTGCAAACAGCTATTAAAAAAGCTCAATTAGAGATTAAAGATATTGATGCAGTTGCAGTAACTAATCGCCCAGGCCTTTTGGGCGCTCTACTGGTAGGGGTTAACTTTGCTAAAGGATTTGCTGGAGCTCTAGGGATTCCTCTTATTGGAATAGACCACATCAGGGCTCACTTGTATGCCTCTCAAATAGAACACCCATTAGAATACCCATATCTTGGAGTTCTCGTCTCTGGTGGGCACACAGTTATCTGTAAAGTGAATGGATTTGATGAATTGGAAGTTCTTGGAACAACCATAGATGACGCAATAGGGGAGGCTTTTGATAAAGTCGCCAAACATTATGGATTTGGATACCCTGGTGGCGTTATTATAGACAAGCTTGCCCAAAAAGGGGATTCCCATGCTTTTTTGTTTCCAGGTCCTTCTCTTCAAAAAGGGGATCATCCATACGATGTTTCTTACTCTGGATTGAAAACTGCTGTAATAAATCAACTTGATCAATTTCATGATAAAAGTTATGAAAAAACTCCTGAAAATATTGCAGCCTCCTTCCAAAGAACTGCAATCCATGTATTGATGAAAAGAGTTAATAAAGCTATTCAAGATACCGGTCTCACTCGCCTCGCAGCAGGTGGGGGAGTTGCAGCAAATAGCTTATTGAGAGCTGAATTAAAAGCATTACGCAATATAGATGTTGCCTTTCCTAGTATGAAGCTCTGTACAGATAATGGAGCAATGATAGCAGGACTTGCTTATCAGTACTTAAAAGATGGAATTCACAGTGATATGTCCCTCTCTGCGAGTGCGAGAGTGCGTGCTTTTAAACATTCGTATCCTTGACAAAAATGGCTTAATTGGGTACATTCAAACATCTTTTCAATTAAGATTGGGATGTAGTGTAATGGTAACACAGCAGATTCTGGTTCTGCTTTTAGGGGTTCGAATCCCTTCATCCCAGAGTTCAAACATGGTCCCTTCGTCTATCGGTTAGGACGGAAGATTCTCAGTCTTCAGAGAGGGGTTCGATTCCCCTAGGGACTAATGATTGCCAGCTCAAATGTGTAGCTGGTTTTTTTTATTTTTGATAGTGGGGAATTCCCCCCACACATAAGGATGTATTAGGTATGATAACAGCGTCAAATATTTCACTAGCTTACGGCACACAAGTGCTTTTTAAAGAAGTGAACATTAAATTCACCCCAGGCAATTGTTACGGAGTAATAGGGGCTAATGGAGCTGGAAAATCAACATTTCTAAAAATCTTGTCTGGAGAAATCGAGCAAGATACTGGGGATATTATTATTACCCCCGGAGAGCGCCTTACAGTGCTAAAACAAGATCACTTTGAATACAATCAATTTACAGTCCTTGAAACAGTCATTATGGGATACAAAAGATTATATGAAATCATGAGTGAAAGAGATTTCTTATACTCTAAAGAAGATTTCTCTGAAGAGGATGGACTTCAAGCTGCCACTCTTGAAGGTGAATTTGCAGAACTTGGTGGATGGGAAGCAGAAGCTGAAGCTGGCGTCATGCTTAGTGGCCTCGGAATTAGCGAAGAGATGCTGAGTAGAAAAATGAGTGATGTTGATGATACCCTCAAGGTCAGAATCTTACTTGCTCAAGCTTTGTTTGGTAATCCTGACATCCTTTTACTTGATGAACCAACAAACCACCTCGACCTCGAATCAATTCACTGGTTAGAGAACTTTTTAGAGAATTTTAATAACACCGTCATTGTAGTGAGCCACGATAGGCACTTTCTAAATTCAGTATGTACTCATATTGCTGATATTGATTTTGGTAAAGTATTATTGTATGTAGGAAACTACGACTTCTGGTATTTATCGAGTCAACTTGCTGCAAAGCAAATGAAAGATGATAGAAGAAAAAGAGAAGATAAAATATCTGAATTGAAAGAATTTATCGCACGATTTAGTTCGAACCTCTCTAAAGCTCGTCAAGCTACAAGTAGAAAGAAATTAATTGATAAACTCACTATTGATGATATTAAACCATCAAGTAGAAGATTTCCCTATGTTGCATTTAAACCAGAGAGAGATGCAGGAAAGAACATCCTTGAAGTAAATGGACTTACAAAAACTGTTGAAGGTGAGGTCATTATCCAAAACTTTGATCTCATGGTAAACAATGGAGATAAAATCGCCTTTGTTGGGCCTTTTCACGTTGCAAAAACCTATTTTTTTGAAATTCTTAGTGGGAGAGTGAAAGCAGACAAAGGGGAGTATACTTGGGGAGTTACGACCAAACAAAGTTATTTCCCTAAAGATAACCATGAATTCTTCAGTGAGCATATCGGTATTACTGTTTGGTTAGGTCAATATAGTGT
>CAYZUR010000139.1:0-4111 GCA_964481535.1 uncultured Spirochaetaceae bacterium
CCTTATTGAATATTAATCACACTTGCAACTACCTTCCCTTTATGGAACGTAATCTCTATTTCTTCATTATTGTGCAATATACTACTATCTTTTATCGGGGTACTTGATGAGGGATGCGTTACTATTGAATACCCTCGCTCTAAAATTGTATAGGGAGAAAGTGCCATCAATGTAGCATGATATAAATCATAATCTCTTTTTCTTATAGTAATTTTATTCTTCACAGCATCAATTAGTTGAGTGCGTTTATCATCATTTTTGAGTCTCATATTTGCAATTTTCTGCTCAACTTTTTCACCCAAATACCCAGTACTAAATTGAGTTACCCGGCTTTGGTAGAGGTTTATAGTTTGAGTGACAAGTGAAAGCATCATTTCTCTGTGTCTCTTTACCCTCTCTACTATTTCAATAGAGGATGCACTTACAATTTCTGCAGCTGCTGATGGGGTAGGTGCCCTTAGGTCTGCTACATAATCACTCAAGGCGTTATCTATTTCATGGCCCACTGCACTAATGGTGACTATGCGACTATTGTGCAGGGCCTCAATGACAGATGCTTCACTAAAAGGGAGTAGGTCTTCAAGTGAACCTCCTCCCCGCGTTACAATTAAGACATCAAGGTCTTTCATCCTTTGAGCTTGCTTGATTCTTTTACTAATCATACTATCTGCACTACTTCCTTGAACAAGGGAGGGGAAGATGACGACTTCTATACTTTTATTTCGTCTATGTAGGACCTGAAGGATATCTCGTATTGCAGCTCCTGTATCACTGGTGACTACTCCAATTTTTTTTATGAACCTAGGTAAAGATCTTTTCCTTGATTGGTCAAAATAGCCAAGAGATGCATAGTGTTGTTTTCTTTTTTCTATCTGAGCGAGGATATCTCCGGTGCCACCTAAACTCATGCTTTGTGCAATAATTTGATAGGTTCCTCGTGGCGCATAGAGAGAAATAGATCCTTTTATAACAACTTTATCACCATCGTGTGGGGTAAAGGAGAGGCCGTATGCTTTTGATTTGAACATCACAACACTTATTGTTGCATTTCTATCATTCAGTTGAAAATAGACATGCCCGCTACTCGCAGGGCGCCAATTAGAGATTTCGCCACTCACGCTAATTTGATTAAAATGTAATTCTAAAAGAGTTTTTATTGAAGAAGTAATTTCACTTACGCTGTAGATTTCTTTATGTTCTATCATCTTCATTTTCCTTTTTCTTCATTCCGTGTAGTGTGTGCCGTTGTGTGAAAAATCCACTTACCAACAATACAATAAAGAGAAGAATGTGAACAGAAGAGGGGAAATAATAAAAAGAGGAAAACAGAGTTGAAAGAGCAAATGCTCCACCTAGTACAGAACTAATAATAAACAGGAGATGTTTTTTTAATCGATATAATACAAAGATTATTGCGTTGAATACAAAAAATACGCTACTAAGTAAGATGATATTATTGCTATGAACAATATCAGAGGTAATTATTGATAAGAAATATGAAGAAGTAATAATAATTACATATGTCGCAATAGATGGCATCCACTTCAAGATTATTATTTCTCCTATGAGTGAACCAACGAGTAACAACAATAATGTTAGTAATGGGAGGGAGAGCATAGAGGTAAAGAGATGAGTAAATGAAGACAAAATGCTCTGATTTGTGATTGAGAGAAATATTGCCAAAGAAATAATAAAGGATGCTATAAAGAGCGTTAAGTGAGTTCTATATCGAAAAAAAGCTCCATTAAAGAGGTATATCGAAGCGATTAAAGAAAACACTATCATTGGAAATGCTGTAAATGAATAATCTGTCATATGAATTTGATTGTAAACGATATTAGGACAAATAAAAAGACAGCTCAATAAAAGCTGCCTTATTCTTTGCTATTATATTATTTCAGAATCTTAGTCTGGAATAATAGCACCAGTAGGACATGCATCAACACATGCTCCACAGCTAATGCAAAGGTCTGCGTCGATTACGTAGATGTCGCCTTCGCTAATCGCTTCTACCGGACATTCTGGTAAACAAGAACCACATGCAACGCATGCATCAGTAATAGTGTAGGCCATAACGGACTCCTTACAAACGGTATATACGTCCTCGACTATATACTCATGAACATAATCCGTCAAGAGGGTCTTATCTTTACTAACAATGGTATAAAATGCATAGTTTTCCTTTTTGTCCTATTGCAACTTTTTACATCAATTGCCAATATGAACACGCAGTAGCAGATCATTAAAAGTATGGAGTTATCAATGAGTTCAAAAGCATTCGTATTAGCAGAAAAACCTTCAGTTGCAAGAGAAATCGCAAAAGTTCTTGGAGCAAGATCTTCGCAAAAGGGGTATATTGAAGGGGATTCGTATGTTGTGAGCTGGGCCTTAGGGCATCTTGTGGAACTCGCTGAACCGGCCCATTACGCAGATGCTTTTAGAAGATGGTCTCTCTCTTCGCTGCCAATGCTTCCTTCTAAACTTCAACAAATGGTGATGGAGGGGACAAAAGATCAGTTTGAAATCATAGCATCTTTGTTAAAAAGAAAAGATATCTCTACCCTTATTATTGCAACAGATGCTGGACGAGAGGGTGAATTAGTTGCTAGGTGGATAATTAAGCAAGTTGGTTGGGAAAAAGAGGTGAAAAGACTTTGGATAAGTAGCCAAACAAAAGCTGCAATAGAAGATGGGTTTGCCCATTTAAAAGATGGCTCATTATATGAAGGACTCTATAGAGCAGGTGAAGCTCGAAGTGCAGCAGACTGGTATGTAGGGATGAATGTAACAAGAGCCCTTACCTGTCGCTATGATGCAAAACTTTCAGCAGGAAGAGTTCAAACACCAACCCTTGCCCTTATTACAGGAAAAGAAGATGAGAGGGAAGCATTCCTTGGGTCAACGTACTGGACAATTAGGGCAAACTTTGGCCTTTTTAGTGCCTCAGTATATGAAGGCGAAGAGGTGATGAAGATAGAGAGTGAAGAAAAATCTAAAGAGATTGTTTCACTACTTGAAAACACTAGTGCAATAATATCCTCTATTGAAACCAATGAGAGAAAAGAAGAACCCCCATTAGCATATGATCTCACTGAATTACAGAGGGATGCAAATACGATCCTCTCTTTTAGTGCGAAAGAGACCCTTGATGTATTACAAAAACTCTATGAAGTGCATAAAATTGTTTCATATCCAAGAACAGATTCTCGCTATATTACTAATGATATTGTTCCCACTATTCCTTCTCGTCTTAAAGCACTTACTCACACTGATTTTGGCCAAATTACCGATATGTATGTAAAGGATGGCTATAGAGAAGATTTAGGAAGATTCGTTGTTGAGAGTAAAGTAACAGATCACCATGCAATTATTCCAACAGAGCAACCTGTTGTATTAGCTCGTTTGAATGAGAAGGAGAAGGCTCTTTGGAGTTTAATAGCACTGCGATTCATTCAAGTTTTGAGTAAAGATTATCTCTATGACTCTACCCTTATTACCCTCACAAGTTCTTTGTATGTATTAAAAAGCAGATCAGTGGTGAAAAAGCAAAACGGATGGCGCGATATTATCGCTTTTGCCCCTGACGATATCAAAAAGAGTGAAGTACTTGATGATTCATTAGATGATGGTCTTATTGGCTCCTTAACCACAGGCAGTGAGTTACCTGTCGGGAAGGTTCGAGATAAAAAAGTCAATCTTACTCCTCCTCTTCGTTACACAGAAGCGACTCTCTTGTCAGCGATGGAACATGCTGGGCGATTTGTAGAAGATGCTGAAATTAAAAAAGATCTTAAAGGTGGCATTGGAACTCCTGCAACACGAGCTGAAATAATAGAAAAGCTCATCGGTAATCACTATATCGAGCGAGATGGAAGATATTTAGTTCCTACCCCATATGGAAGAGAACTTGTTCGTCTTGCACCTGACATGCTCCAATCCCCTGAACTCACTGGAATTTGGGAAAAACGATTAACTGCAATAAGTGAAGGGGAAGATTCATACGATGTCTTCATTACTGACATCAAAGAGAAGACTAAAGAGTTAGTGAGAACCATTAAGCTTAGTAATGAATCCTTTAGCCCCTCTTTTGAAGGTGCAAAGAAATGTCCTC
>CAYZUR010000139.1:4121-5413 GCA_964481535.1 uncultured Spirochaetaceae bacterium
GTGAAAGTGATATGATGAAAAACATCGATGAATTAGGGCGGATCCATAATATCTGTCTTTCTCTATCATGTTCATATGAAGAAGTAGAGATAAAGAAACTAAAAAAAGAGGCTATTTCAGCCCCTGTTGTAAAGATAAAAACTGTCGCAACTGCCACTTCTAGTCAAACAAAGAAAGTAATTGTGAAGAAAAAAGCAGTGAAACACAGAGAAGAAGATTATGAAACTATTATAGAGATTGTCAGGCCAAGTAAGCTCACCTTTAGAAAAGAGTCGTTCAAGAAAAAACCTGAACCACAAAAAAAATATACTACAGCCTATACAAAACCAGTCGTTGAATCGAATGGTTCCTCCTTTGCAGATCTTATTGCAGCAAGTGAGAAGAGGAAGAAAGAGCGAGATAAGGGTAGGAAGAAATAGGGCACAACAACCAATATGTATATCCTTCTCTATATAAAGAAACACCATAAACAGGAGTAATCACACGTATCTGTTATGGTGTTTTTAGTATAAAAAGAACTCCAATATCTAATTTTATCTAATATCGGCTTATGAGTAATTAAGATAGGAAATTATGAACTAGATACGTTAATCAGATCTTGCATATCATATATCTTAGGGGGGAGGTCACTAATAAAGGAGCCCGCTGCTATAGCACCTGTCGCGAAGACTGTTCTTGAATATGCTTTATGTTCTAGTGAAATGATTTCATCTTTCCCTGCAAAAATTACTTCATGCTCACCAACAATAGAACCACCACGAACAGCATGAATACCTATTTCATCTTCCTTTCGAAGTGCATCATTGCCACTACGCCCATGAATATATCTTTTACTTCCATTGAGCACTTCATTAATTGAATCTGCAAGCATCAAAGCTGTTCCACTAGGAGCATCTTTTTTAAAGTGATGATGTTTTTCAATTATTTCAATATCAAATCGATCTCCTAGAATCTTTGTTGCAGATTTCAGTAGTTGCTGTAGTAGATTAATTCCTATAGACATATTTGCAGATCTGAAAATAGCAATGGTAGAAGAGGCTTCTTCTAATAGACTGAGTTCTTTTTCTTTTAAGCCAGTGGTAGCGACTACTACTGGAAGATGTTTTTCAATTGCAACGGGAATATATTGATGAACAGATGCAGGTGAAGAGAAATCAATCATCACATCAGCTTTTTCATTGCATTGTTCTAAGGAAGTAAATACGGGGTATTCTCTTTCCATGTGGTGTATATCAATTCCAGCCACAACATTCATGTTAGGGTTTTCTCTAATAAGCTCACTGAGAACACTC
>CAYZUR010000140.1:0-5393 GCA_964481535.1 uncultured Spirochaetaceae bacterium
GGAAAGATAAAAATATGGCGAAAATTGAGTTACGAAATATTTGGCATAGTTATGATAATGATGATGAATATGCCATTAGAAATGTTAATATAACGTTTGAAGACGGTTCTG
This sequence comes from uncultured Spirochaetaceae bacterium, assembly GCA_964481535.1. Lineage (GTDB taxonomy): Bacteria > Spirochaetota > Spirochaetia > Sphaerochaetales > Sphaerochaetaceae > SABI01. The sequence goes on from CAYZUR010000140.1 coordinate 112, forward strand.
CTATCGCACTTTTAGGTCCTTCGGGATGTGGGAAAACAACAATACTATCTCTTGTGACAGGCTTGTTAAAACCAACTCGTGGTCAAGTATTATTTGATGGAGTAGATGTCACTAATCTATCTCCTAAAGAGCGACATATCGCCCTTGTGTTCCAATTCCCTGTGCTATACGAATCAATGAATGTATATGGAAATTTAGCGTTCCCTTTAGTAAATGATGGAATTGATAAACCTAAAATTAAGCAGCGGGTTAAAGAAGTTGCACAAATTATGGGAATTAGCCACCTTTTAAAAAATTCTTCAAAGTCTTTAACACCAGCAGATAAGCAACGAGTTGCTCTTGGACGCGGAATTGTACGGCCTAATACTACGGCGGTTCTTCTTGATGAACCTCTTACAGTAATTGACCCAAAAGCACAATGGGGCCTAAGACGAAATTTAAAAGAAGTACAAAGAAACCTTAAAATGACGATGATTTATGTTACACATGATCAGCATGAAGCACTTACATTTGCTGAAAACGTAGTAATCATGAACGCTGGAGAAGTTGTCCAGATGGGAACTCCTAAGCAACTTCATGAAAAACCAGAAAATATCTTTGTTGGGTATTTTATTGGAAGTCCAGGTATGAATATTCTTGATTGTGAATACGATGAAAAAAATACGTTCAGCTTTGAAAACAACTCGTTTAGTGTCACTGATGAATTGAAAGCCCAATTAAAAGACCATGGAAAACATATCACTGTTGGTATTCGTCCTGAATATCTAGAGATTTATGCAACAGAACAGAAAACGGCAATGCCGGGTGAGGTTACAATTGTTGACGATGTTGCTGCCTATAAAATCATTACAGTGAAAATTGGTAATGTTGAAATTAAGGGAAGAGTTTCTGAGGCAATAGAGCTTGAAGAAGGAGCTCATGCATGGATTCGACTGCCACAAGAGCATTTGATGTTTTATAAAAATGGGAAAAATATTTTATGATTTCTTTATTTATCACACAAAAGCAGGAGATTAAGATATGAGATATACAAACAAAGCTTGGTTATTTTTGATACCAGCATTAGCGATAATGGCCCTTACAGCCTTTATCCCCTTAATGACAGTAGTCAATTATTCCTTGCATATAATTTTTTCAGGTTCTATCCCGGAATTTGTCGGGTTACAAAATTACATTGAAGTCATGAATGACCCAGATTTTCTTGGTGCATTGGGACGTCAGTTGTTATTTACGCTCGTTATTTTATGTATCGAGATACCATTAGGTATAATTATAGGTCTATCGATGCCTAAAAAAGGGATTGGAGTAGCAATCTCACTCGTTCTTTTAGGTATTCCACTTTTAGTTCCATATAATGTTGTTGGAATTGTGTGGAGGCTGTTTAGTCAAAGTAATATTGGGTTTATCCCCTATATACTTGGTCTATTTGGATATGACTATAATGTATCGCTTCACTCAGTTGATGCCATTTTTACTCTTGTTATCCTTGATGTATGGCATTGGACACCTCTTGTTGGATTACTGAGTTATGCAGGGTATTCAGCAATACCTGATGCATATTTCCAAGCTGCTGCAATTGATGGTTCAAATGCATGGAAAACATTCAAGTATGTGACTCTCCCTCGATTGCGTTCTGTTTTAATCTTAGGCTTTTTGTTGCGCTTCATGGATTCTTTCAAGATATATGAAGAACCTCTTACCCTAACAGGTGGAGGACCTGGGAATGCCACAACATTTTTAAGTCTCTTTGTAGCAAGGAAAGCAGAGTCATATAACCTTGGATATGCAGGTGCTTCATCAATGATTTATTTAGTAATCGTAATCATCATGAGCTATATATTCTTCCAGTTAATGTCGAATGTAGGAAAAGGAGAGGGGCAAAAGAAATGAAAGCAAATTTAAAAACTCATAAAATGAAAAAAAGATATATATTCTTAATTATATATTTTATTATTCTCTTTCTTCCAATTTATTGGATGGTAATAACTTCCTTTAAAACAGACCAAGATATTCTTCGTAGTTTATCCTTCTTTCCAAAGAATCCTACCTTAGTAAACTATACTGATATGTTTACATCATCGTTTTGGATGACAAGCTTTCTGAACTCACTTATCTTTGTCTCAATAAATATTATTATGGTGCTTCTTGTCGCAGTACCCGGAGCATATGCATTCTCTCGTTACCATTTCCTTGGTGATAAACACCTCTTCTTCTGGTTGTTAACAAATAGAATGGCTCCTGCTGCTGTATTTATTATCCCTTTTACAGAACTATTTTATGCCTTAAGCATATTTGATACACATATAGCTGTTTCCATTGGACACTGCCTGTTTAATATTCCTTTAGCCATATGGATCTTAGAGGGATTTATGTCGGGCATCCCACCAGAAATTGATGAAACAGCCTTAGTAGATGGATATAGTTTCCCCCGTTTCTTTGTGAAAGTTTTTCTACCATTAATAGGGCCTGGTATCGGCATAACAGCCTTCTTTACTTTTACCTTCTCTTGGGTAGAGATGTTGATAGCAAAAGCTGTTACTACAACGTCAGCTAGACCAATTGTTGTTGCCTTAACAGTAGGAATGACCTCATCAGAGGGAACTAAATGGGGACTATTGGCTGCAGCGGGTGTGCTCACTATAATACCTGGGGCTATTTTGGTCTATTTCGTAAGAAATAATATTGCTAAGGGCTTTGCCTTAGGAAGGGTGTAAATGATGAAAGAATTCTTAATAAGAAATATTGGATGGATGTATTGGTCATGGCAAAGCGGATTATTCTTCTTTTTTGTATTTTCCGCTATAGCATTCCTCGGCGTCCTTCATAAATATACGCCTAATGTTGATAGGAAAGGATTTTTCCCTATGGAAACAGGGAGGGGAGATCGCCTATTTATTGGAATATATTCAACGTTTTCAATTTTCCTTGTTTCATTTGCTTTGTTTGAAGGTGTCTTTTTAATAGGCACAGCCGTTATTTCGTTAGTATGGTTCGTTGTTGAATTTAAGTGGGGTTAAGCAAATAGTGTTTTGCTTCCATACGATTCAGTTTTGAACTTAAAAAAAGGAGCTTGTAATGAAGAAAGTAACACTACTGTTATTGCTTGTCACTCTTTTGTTGCTTCCAATGGCATTGTTTGCTGGTGGACAGGAAGAAAGTGCTACAGTTACTGGTGTAATGGAGTTAACTCCATTGCAACGTGCAGACATTGAAAAGTGGATTAAAGAGCTGCAGCCCTCTCAATTAAGTGATGAGGAGATGCGACAGGAGCTTGAATGGTTCGCTAAAGTAGGTAGTGCTTATAAAGGAGTGAGCATCAAATCCGTTGGTGAAGGGTTAAGAACTCACCAGTGGGAATCTGATGTATTAACTAAAGCATTTGAAGATCTTACTGGAATTGAAGTTACCCATGATGTTATTGGGGAAGGTGAAATAGTAGACCGAGTACAACGACAAATGCAAACAAACAGAAAATTGTACGACATCTTTGTAACTGATGCCGACCTAATTGGAACCTTTTTACGTGCAGATAGTGCACTTAATTTGACCGAGTATATGGCAGGCGAAGGGAAAAGTGTAACAAATCCTTATTTAGATCTTGATGATTGGATTAATCCTGAATTTGGTCAAGATTATGAAGGAAATCAACTACAGCTTCCTGATCAACAGTTTGCAAATCTTTATTGGTTTAGACTCGACTGGTTTGAAGACGCAGAAATAAAACGACAATTCAATAATATCTACGGATATGAACTTGGTGTTCCTGTAAACTGGGCAGCGTATGAAGATATTGCTCATTTCTTCACATATGAAGTAAATGGCAATGGTACAATTAATGGCGAAAAAGTCTATGGTCATATGGACTATGGTAAAAAAGATCCATCCCTAGGCTGGCGCTTTACTGATGCATGGCTTTCAATTGCTGGTGCAGGGGACAAAGGAATTCCTAATGGAATGCCTGTAGATGAATGGGGAATTCGAGTTGAAAATAAGATTCCTGTAGGAGCATCAGTATCTCGTGGTGGAGCTGCAAATAGTCCAGCAGCAGTCTACGCTCTTACAAAATATGTAGATTGGATGAAACAATATGCACCACCATTTGCAGGATCAATGACCTGGTCGGAAGCAGGCGCAGTTCCCGCTCGTGGAAATGTTGCGCAACGTATCTTCCAATACATCACATGGTTATCAGACCCAGCATTTAATAGTGTTGGTAGCCCTGTTTGTGATGAAAAAGGTCAACCTAAATGGCGCGTTGCTCCAACTCCTCATGGTAAGTACTGGGAAGAAGGGATGAAAGTTGGGTATCAAGATGCAGGTAGCTGGACTATCCTAAAAGATAGTGTAACTGGTAAAGAAAGAGAAGCTGCATGGTTATGGGCACAATTTGCAGTGTCTAAATCTGTCTCTCTTCCAAAATTCCTCGTAGGAGGAACTCCAGTAAGAAAATCTACTGTATCAGATCCATATTTGTTGAAATTGGAAAAAGAAGAGAATAAATTTGGTGGTATCATCACTTTCTACAACTCTCCTGTAGAGTATATGTGGACAGATACTGGCCTTGGTGTTCCACACTATCCTCTTTTAGCAGAACAATGGTGGCCTAATGTTGCTTCAGCTGTTACTGGTGAAAAAACACCTCAAGAAGCAATGGATAATCTGGCAAAAAGTATGGATGAATTAATGGGTAAGATGAATCTTAAACAATATTCTCCAGAATTAAATCTAGAAAAAGATCCATCATATTGGTTAAATCAACCTGGTTCTCCAAAACCTTTCATGGCAGGGGATGAAACTCCTATGGCAGTTCCTTATGAATAATTGATTAAGAGTTGGAATCCAGGCAACTAAGATTACGTACATACAGGCTCAAGTATTTCTTGAGCCTGTTATATTATTTGCCAGAAATTACTTCAGTATTACACATATATGGTAAAAATAAAAAGCAACTTAATTAGATTAAATCAGTTAATAATGATAAATATGTGCTAATAGCACCCGTCATCCTTATTAGTGATATACACAATGTTATCATGGCTAAAAGAAAAAATTCGTTTTATTATTTTATTTTATTATAACCATTAAATATAATAAATTGTTTGACAAACAGAACTGCAGAGCCCATAATTACCTTACACATGATAGTCATCAAAGACCTAATAAATAATAGATAGAATACGAAAATAATGCTACTAGTATTAGATTGTTTTATTTATCGTTTCTCTATGAATTTTTTTTGAATTATTATTCGAGATTACATGAGGTCCTTCGACTTTTATCTT
>CAYZUR010000141.1:0-5378 GCA_964481535.1 uncultured Spirochaetaceae bacterium
GAGTTTCGTAAGGGTACTATCTTACTGATGGACAGAGGGTTCTACAGTCTAGCTAATATCCAGATGTTACTGAAAAGTGACTTTCGTTTCATCATGGGTATGCCTCTAACGGCTATGTACTACAAGGAAGCAATTAGGGAAGCATATGAAGTAATTCTTCATTATGAAAACTATTATGAGTCTCTTGGCATGCATGCATGGTCAAAAACCATCAGTATAGATGGTCCTAGAAGAGGGAGAGGTCCCAATAGGCATGAACTTTCTCTCTATCTTTTTCATGATGCTCACAAACAAGCAGAGGATCAACAAAGGCTTGCCCGTAGTTTTGCTAAAAAGAAGGAAATGCTTGAATCAGACAGGAGTCTTTATAAGAATGGTAACTCCTATGGTAAATATTATGATTTCGAGTGTGATGCTACTGGTAATGTAGTAGGTGTTGCACATAACAAAGAAGCACAAAGAGATAAAATGAAGGAGTGTGGCTTCTTTGGATTTATTGGTCCTACAGGGCTCACTTCTGAAAGAGTCCTTACTCTTGTGCGAAACAGGGACTATATAGAAAAAGACTACGAGTGTTATAAAACTAAGATGAGAAGACCTCGACACAGTCTTGAAGAACATCAGATAGGAAAGATCTTTCATGTGTACGTCGCTACTATTTTAGAGATGTGGATTAGGCGAAAAATGGATGAGTATCTTCTCTTTGACAAGTACTCATTCAATGATTTGAGAGACGAAGTTTTCTCTGCTATGTGGAGAAAGCCAAAAGGGAAAACTTTTAACAAGGGACAATGGTATGAGCTCCCACTAGAGGTACAGAAACTCTTCTACATATTTGGAGTGTTGAAGGCAAAAGACCTGAGAGATGACATCCCCAAGATGGTAGAAAGAGAACTACGAAAAAGACAGCTCAAACATGGATTGATAGAGAATTGAAGCCACTGAATTTTCTATGTACAAAAAACAAGAAATTTAGGTTATAAGTCCCCATCAACATAAAGGTAAGCCGGAACTGTTTATTAAGGAGCGTACCAAGAACCTTAAGCAATGGAATCATTGTTTGAAGCATTTTGAAGGCATTAAATGATGATAGATGTGATTAAATCCTACTAGATTCATTACTACATTGGCATGAAAAGGACAGTACATATAAAATACAGAAAAATATCAAAGCCATCGAGTATCAGGGCAGTGATAGAAAAGAGACCTTAAGAAAGAGATAATGGATAAGAATCTAGATATAAGTTCGGTTACTATTAAAAGAACGCTCACCCAGCACGTAAAAGACTGTTACATACACCAAATAGGGGCCGATATCCGCAATATCTTTTCTCTGATTTGTGTCAAAACTAATACTATTGTTCTTCTACTAGAATAGGTGTATATTTTTAGTATAAGAATTTATAAAGGTATTTTCAAAGGGATCATAAAACCTTTTTCGCACAGGATGTATTTCTTATAGGAGGGTTATATGGTTATATTTTTAATTGTACTGTTTGTTGTCGTTGCACTACTTTTTGGTTCAAGTGCTGCAGGTTTTATTGCTTTAAAGCTTGTCATTTGGATAGTGATAATTCTTGGAGTCCTTTCATTGTTTGGCTTTGGCTTTTTTTATTGGAGAACTCCCGTAATAATTGCTTCCATACCACAAGTGATTTCCTATTTCCTTGTTTAGGTAGTATTGGCTCTCTTGATTGCATCTTCACAATGAGGACAGGTATCGGTTTTCTTATAATCCAATGCTCTCCTCATTTGGTTAGGTCTGCGTATCATAAAGATGGTACCAATCAAAGATTTATTTCCTCTTATTTTGTACTGTATTTGAGTAAATTAGATAGTTCCTTCTTTAATTGATGAAAAATTAAGAATTCTAGCTTTATATTGAAACCAGGACTTTGAAATATCTATATGTACTCACCTCATAGTAAGAATTTTAAATCAGCCCTTTTTTCAGGGTTTTTGTTGTTTTTATCGATTTTCTAAAGGATACTATAAGTAAAATGTAAGTATCTTGAAAGGGGTTAAATCTATGCAGGTGTTATTATTGTCAGGAGGATCAGGTAAACGCCTATGGCCTTTATCTAATGATATCAGGTCTAAACAATTCTTAAAGGTTCTAAAAAACCCAGATGGTGTGAGTGAGTCGATGGTTCAACGAGTCTACCGACAAATTAAAGAAGCTGGAATAACAAGCCCTGTAACTATTGCAACCAATAAAGGGCAAGCAGAGAGCCTTTTGATGCAACTTGGCTCAGATATTAATCTTGTTCTTGAACCTGAACGACGCGATACCTTCCCAGCTCTCGCTTTAGCCTGTACATATTTAGCCCTTGAAAAAGATGTATCACTTGATGAAGTAGTAGTCGTACTTCCTGTCGATGTATATGCAGATGTTGAATATTTTTCAACTCTCCTTGCAATGGAGCAAGTTGTTAGGCGAGGGGAGGCTGACATTGCACTCATGGGTATTACCCCTGATTCTCCATCTGAGAAATTTGGTTATATTCTACCTGGCATAGAGAAAGGAGAGAATGTATATGAGGTGAAGGGATTTTCAGAGAAACCCGATTTGAAACGAGCAACTCAACTCCTTAGTGAAGGAGCATTCTACAATGGTGGGGTGTTTGCTTTTAAAATAGGATATCTTTTGAACAATAAAGCGATCCTTCCTCCAGTTACTTCTTATCAAGAGCGCTATGAATCCTACGGAAAATTGAAAAAAACGAGTTTTGATTATGAAGTTGTTGAACATTGTTCTTCATTAGCTATGGTTCCATACAGCGGTGACTGGAAAGATTTGGGGTCTTGGAACGTTCTGACCACTGTTCTAGAGGATACATGTTCTGGATATGGGTTAGTGAAAGAAGACCAAGGAAATACCCATGTTATTAGCGAATTAGATATTCCAATCCTTGCTCTAGGTACTAAAAATCTTATCATATCTGCCTCTCTTGATGGTATTTTAGTTGCTGATGCAGACCATTGTAGTACCCTCAAACAACATGTTTTAGAATTATCTACTTCTCCCCGCTATGAAGAATTCCTGTGGGGAGCCTCGCAAGTAGTCGATATTCCTATTCTTCCTGATGGAAATGAAAGCCACATTAGGCGCCTTAATATTTCATCAAACACTCATACAAAACCAACTGTGAATTCTACTTCACTCACTATGATGACAGTTATCACAGGGACAGGAATGGTAATAGTGGGAGAAGAGAGTCAAAAGATTAAAAAAGGTGATGTGGTTAGAATACCCAAAGGGGTGAATCATCAAATCTTTAGTGAAAATGAGCTTATTATACTAGAAGTAGAGATAGCAGATTAGAAAGTGCGGATTGCTCTGACGAGGAAAAGGTCTCTCTTTTCGATTTTCCCTTGTACCCCAGCGGTGAACCCCTGGCCCCAAGCTTGGGTTTCATCGACCTCAGAAGAACTCCAGTATCCAAAGCCAAGTTTTTTAAACTCACCAATATCACTATTTGCCAATTGCCAGAAGAGAATATCTAGTTCCTCTTTGGAAGGTAAGAACCAATCTTCATACCCGCCAATGGAAAGATCATTACAATACGCAGCTGCATGGTTTCTTTGCTCTTTATTGCCTTGAGATGCCACTATAAGAGATGTATTGTTTCTCCCTTCTCCAAGAGCAAAGGATGTATCACCCACGGTCGAGTCAAAAGAGCCCCATTGCAACGTGACTTCTGTGCTTTGGGGGGCTACCTCAAGATATCTGTAGCCATCAAGAAGTTCTCCTTTGTCAAAAAATACCATCCCGCCGGCAGGACCCACATCCCCAACTTTGTACGATTTTTCTGGTTTGATAACTGAAGAGGAAGCACAGGAGGCAAGGAGAAATATCAAAAGAAGAATTACTGAAAATCCATGTAATCTACAGATGAGATTTTTCATCGGTTATATCCCTTATTCTTTATGATCATAGTTGGTGTTAATAATATTAGAGTAAATCATATAGCCCCCACGCTCCCTTTCCTTTACTGCAAAGGTAGCAATTTCAGCCCGTTTAATCAGTGTGTTTACTTCATCTCCGTGTTCAGGGTAGAGTGAAATTCCTGTACTTGCTGTAGCCTGCAGGGTAATATCTTGAATTTCAAATGGGGTAGTAAATACCATGCTAATTTTTTTAGCTACTGCAAGGACGTCTCTACGATTTCTGAGTCCGCTGAGTAAAACAATATACTTATCTCCTCCAAGGCGAGCCACTAAGTCACTTTTTCTTACTAGTGATTTGAGACGTCCTGCTATGAGTTGAAGGAGACGGTCACCGATTTTATGAGTATACGCTTCATTTATTTCTGAAAATCGGTCGACGTTGACGATAAGTATTGCAACAGTGTCATCATTGTAGCGTGCCTGAGAAATGGTCAGTTTAGCTTGATCATGGAAGAAGTTTCGATTAGGAAGTCCTGTTAGAATATCTTGAGTGGCAAGGAAAGAGAGCTTGTCTTCGAGCTTCTTCTCATATGTAATATCTTCTATGGCTCCATCATAGTAAAGTAATTTTTTATTCTCATCAAATACTGACCGGGCATTATCTCGTATCCAAATGGTTTGACCATCATAGCGCTCAATTTCAGTGATAAGCCCATGGAGGACCCCATCTCGTTGGATGATTTCTTTCCACATAGTTTTTTCACCGGGGTCTTTGAATAAGGAAAAATAATTTTCACGCTTAAGTACCGCAGTATTTGGAGCCTTGAGAATACTGATCATAGTCAGGTTAATATCGAGAAAATTACCTTCAGAGTCTACTCGATACAAACCTGAAGGGACACTGTCAAACAAAGAACTTTTCTCTACCATGTTTAATCCTATCGCATCAATATGATGAGAGATGATGTGGGCCGTGTCTTGAGATGTTGTTATCTCTTTTAAGTCTCGAATAATTGAGTTCGAGGCAGTTTGGGCAGAATCAATATGCAGACCATTAATCATCATTTTATCACATTCAATACTAGGTTTTTCTTTTTCACTGATGAGTAATATGTATTGTAATGAACCAACTTCAAGTAAAATTTTTACCATATTTGGGATGCTGTAGAAGTCTTCCATATCATTGGAGAGAATAGCAGCCTCAAATTGTTTGTTCTTTATAGCAGACAATCCATCAACCATACTCGTGACGCAGGTTAAATTGGAGATGCTATTTTTAAGCTGCTGTACCAACTCATTTTTTAATTCTGTTGGTTCTGTGATGAGAATAGTGTTGATAGAATCAATCATAATGCCTCGCATATAAAAAGCTCCTTTATTATCCCCTTTGACACAGAGGTATGTCAATGAAAAAAACTTGTGAAAACCATTGTTCCTCATTTAAAAGTGATATTGTCCAGAGTAATGAAAAGGGACTTTGTCGTAGA
>CAYZUR010000142.1:0-5312 GCA_964481535.1 uncultured Spirochaetaceae bacterium
AAGGGAGAGTGATTATTCCATCAAGGCTTCGAAATGCCCTTGAAGGACAAAACTCCCTTGTCATTACACGTTCGGTAGAAAACTGTTTATGGATTATGACTCCTTCTTACTTTGAATTTGTTAGAAAGAACATCATGGATGGAAATGGGGCAATGTTTAATGAAGGTACTCGCTTGCTACAACGATTTATCATAGGGCAAGCAATGGAGTGTGAGATAGACAAAGCTGGCAGGTTATTAATACCCCCCCAATTGAGAACTAAAATCGGACTCCAATTAAAAGAAGAATCAGTGTTACTCGGAATAAGTACCTATATGGAGCTCTGGAGTGTCAACTCGTACGAAAAGTTCCTTGAAGATAGTGAACCACTATTTAATCAAGCATCGCAAAATTTATCCCATATGTTAGACAATGGGGGAGGCAAGATATGAAAATCGCTCACACCCCCGTTCTTAAAAACCAAACGCTAGAACATCTTATCCCCCAAGAAGAATATCCTCTGATGATTGATTGCACATTAGGAGAGGGGGGACATACTTCCCTCTTTTTAGAGAAATACCCATTTTTACATGTAATTGGACTCGATAGAGATCCTGCTATTCAACAAAAAGCAATTGTTCGACTTGAATCCTATAAAGATCGTTTTACTGCAGTTAATGCATGGTTTGATGAATTCTTACGAGATTATCATGGCTGTGCACCATCGATAATCTTGTTTGATCTAGGAATTTCAGTATTCCATTATGAAGAGTCATTGAGAGGGTTTAGCTTCTCTCGAAGTGAAAACCTCGATATGAGGCTCAATGTAGATAAAGACACATCGGCTGCAGATATTGTAAACACCTATAGTGAAAAAGACATTGCTACTATCATCTTTACCTATGGAGAAGAACGGTATGGCAGAAACATAGCGAGGGGTATATGTAAAGCTCGTGATGAGAAAATTATCACAAAGAGTGATGAATTAGCATCAATTATTTACAATTCTGTTCCTCCTCAATACAGACACCAAAGAATTCACCCTGCAACCCGTACCTTCCAAGCACTTCGTATTGCAGTGAACAGTGAAATCGATCGAATTATTCCCTCTATTAACAGAGCTATTGACCTTTTAGCACCTGGTGGGTATATCGGAGTAATTAGCTTTCACTCTCTTGAAGATAGACCTGTAAAGCATCTCTTTAGAGAGAGGGAAAAAGGATGTATCTGTCCCCCTAAAGCTCCCATTTGCACATGTGGTAAAGAGAGTGCGATAAAAATTATTACTCGTAAGCCCCTCATTGCGAGTGTAGAAGAGTGCCAATCTAATCCCCCATCTCGTAGTGCTAAATTACGAGTAGCTCAGAAAAAGGAGGAATCTGTATGATGTTTAATGATACACAAATCATTCACACAAAAATTATTTCAATGAAAGAAGCATTATTAGTGACCTCAACAATACTTTTTCTGTTTGCCATACTCCTCATTCCTATCTACCAAGCATCTGTGATGAGAGAATTAGTAATAGGCCATTCTCAAACGGAAAAAGAATTAATGCTACAATCAGAAAAAGAGCACCTATTAAGGGCATATCTAGCAAAAAGTAGTATTCCTGATATCGCATCAATAGATGCGATAGAGAAAGATATTTATCTCCAAAAAATTCCTTTTCATATGGCAAAACTTGTCATAATAAAGGATGGTGAATGATGAAAAGAGTATCAGGAGCATATCTTGCATCACTCATCAACTACCCTCATCAATCTACATTTTCAGAGATTGAAATTGATCATATTACCATTGATTCACGAAAAGCACACTCATCATCTCTTTTTGTTGCCCTCAAAGGGGCTACTCTTGATGGGCATGATTTTATCATAGACGCCATACGGATGGGATCTCCTTTAATTATTGCCTCTCTACACCAAAAGATGAGAATCTTACGACTAGTAGAACACACCCATACTCACATTTTATTTGTAGAAGATCCCCTTAAAGCTCTTCAATTAATGGCAAAAAGACATATTGAAAAAGCATCGAATTTACAAAAAATAGGAATTACTGGAAGTGTTGGGAAAACTACTACAAAAGAAATTCTCTCTTCAATCTTAGAGGTAGAAGCACCTACAGCTAAAACTATTGGTAACTTTAATAGTGAAATAGGCCTTGCAATCAGTGCATTTGAAATAGAGAAAGATTCTCGCTATGCAGTATTAGAGATGGGCGTAGATAAGATAGGAGAGATGGATACTATGGTAGATATCTTTTCCCCTCACATCGCTATTATTACAAATATTGGCCTTTCTCACATTGGAAAGATGGGTTCACTCAAGAATATTGCTCATGAGAAAGGGAAAATATTTCACTCAACAGTTTCCTCTGCTTTTATCGATGAAATGAGTAAGTGGAAGAATTTTATCACAAAAGATAAAGATATTACCCTCAATACATTTGGTCGTAAGAGTATGCCTTATATTACGAATATTACCTCATTGCATCTTAGTGGATGGCTTTTCCTCTATAAAGGAATGCAATTTCATGTAAAAGGAATTGGGGAGCACATGTTAGCAGATGCCTTAGCAGCAATTACGATTGCAGAGGGATTAGGGCTAAGTCCATCAACTATCTCTCAAGGGTTAGACCAATGTGAAGTGATGAATGGAAGAAGCCATGTAACTGCTGGGAAAGTGACTATTATTGAAGATTGGTATAACTCCTCAGTTGATTCTACCCATCAGATTCTTCAGTGTATGAAAATGGCTCCGTGTGTTGGAAACAAAAGAGTCGTCCTTGGATCTATGAAAGAGATGGGCTCGTATACCACGAAAGCGCATAAGATGGTAGCTCACGATATTAAAAAAACCCACTTAGAACATGTCTATCTCTACGGAGAAGAGATGTATACCACGTATAATTATCTTAAAAGGGATAGAAGTGAAAAAAGCTTGTTCTATACAGATGAATATGAAGAACTCAAGCATGTAATGCTTGAAGATACAAAAATGGGTGATCTAGTTCTATTGAAAGGATCGAGAGCGATGGAAATGGAACGTCTTGTCCCATTCATTAGCAGTATTACATAGGAAAACCGTATGAATGCTTTTGTTATGAGTTTAATATCTTTACTCTTCTCATTTCTCCTTACAATGGTATGTATTAAGGTCTTCATTTATTTCATGCACAAAGGGAAAGTGTTTCAAATAATTAACCCAGATACCCCTAATAATCATCAAAATAAGAAAGATGTTCCCACTTTGGGTGGCCTTACCTTTTTATTTGGTAGTAGTATCACAATCATCATCTTTAGTGATATCACCCATCCATATATATTTCTCCCTCTTATTTCTATGTGGAGTTTTGCTCTTATTGGCTTAATTGATGATGTGATGAAATTAGTGAAAAAAGAGACTATCGGCCTCACTTCTTTAAGAAAGCTTGCAATGCAAATTCTTGTTTCTGCCCTAAATTATTTCCTTGTTGCCAACTTTAGTGGCCTCAATCTTTCAAGTGTCAGTGCCTTTTGGCATCCTCAGAGTATCATTAATATTGGCATTTGGTTTCCTCTAGCATTCCTGTTATATATGGTGATCTTTGTAAATGCTGTTAATGTGAGTGATGGATTAGATGGGCTTGCTACACAAGTGTCGTTAAGTCCATTGTTTTTGCTCTTTGCTGTAGCCTCTTTATTTGCAACATCACATCTATCACATCTTATCATTCCATCTCAACCAATTATTGGTATCAGTGCCATGAATTTACTTATTGTGATAGCAAGCATGATTGGATCCTTGTTAGCATTTTTATGGTTTAACGGGTATAAAGCAACAATTTTCATGGGCGATGTTGGCTCTCACTCTATAGGAGCTCTTATTGGAATGAGTGCGTTATTAATGAAAGTAGAATTTATAGTTGCTTTTGCTTCTGGGGTTCTGCTGTTAGATCTTCTTTCATCATTTATACAGATTATTTCAATTAGAGTGTTTCATAAAAAAGTTTTTTTGATTGCACCAATTCACCATCATTTCGAAAAAAAAGGGGGTATTGAGGAGAAAATAGTTACGAGGTTTTATATTGCAAGTGTGATTCTTACCCTTGTTGCAACACTCTTTTTTGCAATTAAATATCGATAATTCTCCTTTAACATACAATACATGGATTATTCTGAAGTCTATGAACATCAATTAAACTCCTCTTCTCAATTATCTACTCAAAGAGGGGATTTCTCTCTCTATTCTTTTTTGTTTATCGCTCTAATTCTTCTTTTAGTAACCTTAGGACTTATTACAATGTACAGTGCTTCCTATGATGAAGCTCTCCGTATTGGACGTAGTGGAAGCTATTTCTTTACTCGTCAGGTAGTGTTTGCCTTACTAGGAGGGCTCTCCTTTTTTATCATTTCCCACCTTTCTATTACCTTTATTAAAAAGTTAGTCACTCCACTTGTCATTATTTCTGTTATTTTTATGCTATTAACTCTATTTACCCCTTTAGGAATTGAAAAAGCAGGGGCAAGAAGATGGCTACAGTTGGGACCCCTTCCATCATTTCAACCAAGTGAACTCTTAAAAATAGCAGTAATACTCTCTATCTCTAAGATGCTTTCATCAAAGGCTTCTCACAAAAAATCTCTTATCATAAGTATTCTCCTCATCATTGGATCTTTTATATTAATAGTTGCCCAAAAAGATTATTCAACAGCACTTGTATTTGTAAGTGTTAGTCTTCTTATTACCATAGCAAGCGGTCTTTCACTTCTGTTTTTTGTATTGTTAGCTCTTTTCTTTAGTATTCCTGCAACAATATTTCTCCTTATTGAGCCATATCGAATTAAACGGGTAGTGAGCTTCCTTTTCCCATCGATTGACCCTTCTGGAATGAATTACCAGGTGAGTAAATCACTTGAAGCAATTAAAAGTGGTGGCTTGTTTGGAAAAGGATTAGGGCAAGGAGTCTATAAGTTAGGAATAATTCCTGAAGTTCATAGTGATTTTATTTTTGCATCCTATGCTGAAGAGATGGGGATTGTTGGAATTATCCTATTGTTTATGTTGTTCATTGCTTTTACCTACATTGGAATAAAGATTGCTCTCAATGCAAAAGATAATAATGCATTCATGTCCCTTTCCTGCTTTGGAATAACGATGATGATTACCACTCAAGCTTTGATTAATATCATGGTTGTTACTTCCCTTCTTCCTCCTACAGGGATTCCCCTTCCATTTTTCTCACAGGGGGGAACAAATCTTTTTGTCATCATTAGTGAGTGTGCCATTTTGTATCGATGCATGAAAGAGGAGAGAAAAGAGGAGAAGTTATGGTAGATAGTGCATATA
>CAYZUR010000143.1:0-5305 GCA_964481535.1 uncultured Spirochaetaceae bacterium
AATAAGAAATAAAAATGCAAAAGTAATGAGAAACCGGAGTATATTCCATGCTATCTTCATTTTTGTCACTAAGTTTCTCCTTCATTGCAGAGGATTGAATAGAACTCTTCATTATCTATTGCATGCATTAATGATGATCTAATTACTTCATTGTGAAGAATTCTTGCCACAGATGATAACAATCGTAAGTGGAGTGATGAATGCTTTGGTGGACCTACCATAATAAAGCAAATCTTCACTTTATCCCCTTTTTCATCAAAAGGAATCATATCAGTTGTTCTCCCGGCTACTATATATGTGTGGTTAAGAGATGCAATGTGTGCATGAGGTATTGCACAGTGGAACCCAATAAAAGTCGAAACTTCTTCTTCTCTTTTAAGGACGTCCTCTAATACTAACTTTTCATCTATTTCACTATTAATTGATGCGAGGTGATTGATAAGATGTTTAATAACCTGCGTTTTCTCATCAAGATCAATATTAATTGAAATACTTTTTGGTGATAGGTATGAACATAATAGGCTCACTATTCATCCTCCTCATCGTTAATTAACCCAGATACCCAATCAATGTCGATGGAGAACATGATGCCGTTTCCAGCATCTTCTAACGGACCAATAATGCTCTCTACTAACACTTTAATGCAATTAATTGTTTCTTGATTTTTTACTACAGAAAGAATTGTTTTATTGTAGGGTCTGTTCCCTTTCATAAATTCTTTAAACCCAGCAAAAAGGGGAATGTTATATGTAAGAAATCTCCCCATTCCTTCTGAGTCGAGAATTGTTGCACCGGTAACGCCACCTTCAATATAGGCTTGAATTACCTCTTCGAGAAATTCTTCATTATTCAAAACAAAAACGAATAATTTCATAACACCTCTCTTCTGTGTTTGCATATAATACCATACCCTTCTTCCCTTTTTCAATAAAAAGTTCTTACCCATATTCGACTAGTGACAAAATTATGAATTCTGTTACAATAAATAGTGATAAGGAGATGAAAATGAAAACGCTCATAGTATATGAATCACGACAGGGCTATACCCATACATGTGCAAAGGAAATTGGATCGTTATTAGAAGGATCTGTAGTAATAGTTAAAGCAAAAGATGGGTATAAAGAGGTATTAGAACAGTATGACCTTATTATTATTGGTTCTGCCATCTATGCGGGGAGAGTTCCTTCTTCTATCAAGAAGTTCTACAAACGAAAAATGGAAGACCTTTTACAGCGCCCATTAGCTCTCTTTATGTGTGGAACTGGTATTGAATTAAAAGATACCTATTATAGTAAGAATTATCCTGTTCCTTTGTTAGATCATGCAATGCAGAAAGGGTGGTTTGGGGGTGTTATTATAGTTGATAAGCATAAAAATGTTACCAAGTTTATCCTTAGTCGAATTCTCAAAGGTGAGAAAGAAAAGCATGTAGAGAAATTAGAAGATATTCCCCCTTTTGTCGATGCTATAAAGAAACACCTACAAAAGAGATAAAAAAAGAAGGAAGAAGTAATGAGAAATAAGAATAGGCTGCCTCAATGAGACAGCCTAAATTTATGTGATATTGTTTCAAAGATTACCCTTTGAAAGCTCCTGGGAGAATGAGATCTCCGTATGTATCACGAGCTGATGCTATTTTGGTAATTGTAGCATCCCAGTAATCAAAGATTTCTTTAGGAGCTTTTTTGTCCATTTTAGCAAAGAATGTTTTGGCTCTTTCTAATTTCTCAATCCATTTTGTACAACGGAATGTGAATAGATAGTCGTAATCTTCTCTAGAGAAGTCTTCACCGAGGTGTTTTTTGAAGAGTACTTTGAGATCATCGTACAATGGGATTTTTCCAGTAGGAGTATCGAGTGCTTCATATTCATTATGAACTCTTCCTTCTGCCCAGTGTAGCCATACTTTCTTAGCAAGTTTACTTGTTACAAAGTTGCCGTCTTTACCTCTCATGAAGTAGTTATTACTAAATACTTTTGGAGTTTGATCAACACCTTCACCAAAAGCAATGTTGTTCATGGTGTATTGTCCTAATGGATATGAAACAAAGTCCATGTTAGCCATAGGAGAAGGAGTTCTCACACCTTCAGCACCAAGAGTTGCACTTGTGGTTTCTGATTCGAGTGTAGCAGCTTTTAATAAGATACCATCTTTCCAATTAGGGCTTTCTTCAACAGGTACTGTGATATCACTATCACGACCACCGTAAAGAACACCTTCAATTTTTACTCCACCTTTAGCTTCGAAACCCTCTCTATCAATGTTTTCGAGGTAGTCTAAGCGCATAGTGTAACGAGCGTTTCCGTGAGCAACACCAACTTCTTTACCAGTTGAGTCTTTTACGCCTTTTTTCCACTCGCCGAAGTGGTTCATTCCTTCATCTGGTGTCTCAACACCCATACCTAACCAGTATGGTTTCATGTATTTGCCACGAAGAATGTTAGAGAAAATTACTTCTTGGTTTTTTAATAGGTTTTCATAAATTACTGGGTCATCTTTTTCGTTTACATCTTTGATGATACCGAACATACCAAATTCAACGTTTACTGCTTTGAATTCACCATTAATGTTTCTAAAGTAAGCAATGTCGTCACCAACAATTTGTTCACCAGGAATCATAGCAGTAGATGTTTTACCACATGCTGATGGATATGCTCCTGCAAAATAGGTTTTTCTCTTTTTATCGTTATCAACAGCGGCCATAACGAACATGTGTTCACATAACCAGCCTTCTTTTCCACTTTTGTTAATAGCAAGACGCATACTGTGTTTTTTAAGACCAACTGAGTTACCTGCATATTGGTCATTCATTGAATATACGATGTTATTTTGTGTGTCCATGTAAATTCTACGTTTGTCGAGATTTACTGAACATCCTCTTTTGTCTAATTCTCCAGCACTGTGGATAAAACGGAAGAATTCACCTTTTTCATCTTCTTTCATTTTTAAGAAGTGATTGTAAGCTGATCTGTAAAGGATAAATTCAGAGTGAGCAACGTACCAGCTATCAGTGAACTGGATACAAGGGATAGTAAATGGTGATTCTGTTGGTCCTTCACTAAAGAATTGAACAACTGCATCTTTACCACTCATGTTACCTTTTGCAATTTTCATGATTTCAGCTAAGCCTTCTTCATGCTCAATTGAGTTCATGCTCGCCATGTTTTCAAGGTTTTCCTTGTAGACCATGAACCGTGTGTTCTTCTTGTCTCGTGCCTGGTCTCCATACCCATCCCAGTGGATAGTTTGTTTAGAGTTGGCTAATGGGTGCTCTTCACCTTTAGCGATGGATTGGTCGCGCACATACTGGACATCTTTTTCACTGTCATTACATACATAAATTGATGCTGGGTCGCAGTGTTCTGCGAAAAATCCAATAAAATCTACAATTTTAGGGTTCTTTAAAGCTTCAACTCTTTGGTAGCTCTCTTCACTCATTTTTGATTTTAGGATTTCTCTGTAGTCTTTTTGCATACTTACTCCTTATATTTTATATGAAAATAATTTCTTATCTATTATTCTATAATACTTTGTGAAACGTAACAACCCTCCCAACTTATAGAGGATGTAAAGTTGTCGACTTTAGCACTAATTTTTCTACAATTGGAATATCTGCAGGAGCGAAGAAATACGCACATAGCTCGCCTATGGGCACATAAAGTACTCCTTGATGAACATGTGAGTGAGTAATGATTTGGTGAGAAGTACATAGATATGAGACGAGTGTGATGGCAAAATCGGGGTACTCAAAAGAAGTCGTCATAAAGTGTTTTCCTACCTCAATGGAGACATCGAGTTCTTCAATTATCTCTCTCTCTAAAGCAAAAGCATCACTCTCTGTAGATTCAACTTTACCACCTGGAAATTCCCAAAGACCCGCCAAAAGGGAATCATTCCTTTGGGTAATACAGACCCTGTTATTTTCATCAAACAAGAGAGCACACACAACTCGTATATTTTTCTTCATACGGGTAACCATACTGAAAGAATGGAACTGAAACAAGATAAGGATGAAGGGATTAACATATCTGCCATTATTCGCTACACTGAGAATCAGTCAATTCAAACTCATCAATAGATAAGAGGAAGCATTACCACTATGGAACAAAAAATAATCATGTCAAAAGAGGGCCTTATAGTCCCATCATTTCCTACAATACCTTTTATAGAAGGCGATGGTATCGGTTCTGATATCTGGAAAGCTGCTGTAAGAGTATTTGATAGTGCTATTGAAAAAGCCTATCATGGTGAAAAGAAAATCATGTGGAAAGAGATTCTTGCTGGAGAAAAAGCTTTTAAAGCAACAGGTGAATGGCTTCCAAAAGCAACAGAAGATGCCCTAAAGGAATACCTTGTTGGAATCAAAGGACCTCTTACAACACCTATCGGTGGAGGTTTTAGATCATTGAATGTTACTATTAGACAAAAATTAGACCTCTATGTATGCTTGCGTCCAGTAAAGTACTACCTAGGGATTCCTTCTCCTGTAAAAAGACCAGAAGATATAAATATGGTTGTATTTAGAGAAAACACTGAAGATGTATATGCTGGCTATGAACTCAAAATGGGTGAAGCTAAAACAAAAGATTTAATTCAACACCTTTCTACAGCGCTTGGATGGAATATTAAAGAAGATAGTGGAATAGGAATCAAACCAGCTAGTGAATCTGGGTCAAAACGTCTTATCAGAGCTGCAATAAAATATGCTATTGAACATAAAAGACCATCGGTAACAATCGTTCATAAAGGAAATATTATGAAATATACCGAAGGTGCTTTTAGAGAATGGGGATATGAAATTGCTAAAGAAGAATTTGGTGAACATACCGTAACATGGGATGACATTACAGATGATAAGATTCCTGAAGGGAAAATCCTCATTAAAGATGTAATTGCAGATGCTTTCTTACAACAAATTCTCACTCGTCCTAAAGAATATGGTGTAATTGCTACTATGAACTTAAATGGAGATTACATTTCTGATGCTCTTGCTGCCCAAGTTGGAGGAATTGGTATTGCACCTGGTGCAAACATTAACTACATCACAGGTAATGCAGTATTTGAAGCAACACATGGAACAGCACCAAAGTATGCTAATCTTGATAAAGTAAATCCAAGTTCAGTTATTCTTTCTGGAGTAATGATGCTGGAGTACATGGGATGGAATGAAGCAGCCGATCTTATAGACAAAGGGGTCACAGGAGCTATTGGGGACAAGCAAGTCACCTACGACTTTGCTCGTCTCATGGAAGGTTCTACTGAAGTCTCAACAAGTGCATTTGGAGATGCAATTATTGCTCATAT
>CAYZUR010000144.1:0-5283 GCA_964481535.1 uncultured Spirochaetaceae bacterium
CTGCACCACCACTGTGAACCATGAATGTACCATCAGTATTAAGAACTACATCACATGTTGAGTGATCAAGTCCAGGTAATCCTGATCCCTGTTGAATCATTGCAAACCCTTTACCGATGTGCCACTCACTATCAGGAGAGTGTTCTTTCACACCCCAATTGATCATCTTAGCACCAATTTTCAAGGATTGATCGAGTCCACAGCTTCCTACAGGAACAGCTGTCCCTTCTCTTCCTTCTCCCAGGGACTTGAGAATTTCAAGCATGAATCCTCTTTCAACTCTGTTCTTCTGGGCAACTTCGAGAGGATCGAGTTGTAATTCATCAGAGAGTTCAGCTATTGCCATCATCAGGGCATATGAGCCTTTAGGGGCACCATATCCTTGGTACGCTCCTGTTGGAGGAATGTTAGTATAGTATGTTGTTACATCGAACTTCATATTAGGACAAGTAAGGAGAGGAAGTGTTTTAGAACATGCGTTCATAGGAACTGTAAGACAATGGTTTCCATAAGGTCCTGTATTAGCCCTTACATCCATGTAGACCCCTGTTATTGTTCCATCTTTCTTTCCACCCATCTTTACAGTGACTCTCATTGGATGGCGAGTTGAGTTTGCAATAAACTCTTCTTCACGAGTATTTCTGTAATAGATAGGTTCTCTTGTAATATAAGTTGCATAGGCAACGACATCTTCAACGAGAATATCTTGTTTACTTCCGTATCCTCCACCTACTTTCTCTTTTACAATGTGTACTTTGTTTTCTGGAATTTGACATACCTTGGCAACAATGCGTCGGAGGTGAAATGGAACTTGAGTAGAGGCGTGAACAACGAGTCTATCATTATCCATTTTAGAGAAAACAAGGTGTGGTTCAAGTGGAGTACATTGGATTTGAGAACTTTGGTAGGTTCTTTCTATCACAACATCAGCTTCACTAAATCCTTTTTCAACATCTCCAATAGATCCGTGAGCTGCAGCAGCTATGTTACGGCGGTTATCTGCATGGAGGGGGAATGGATAGACAACTTTCCCTTCTCTTTTATCTACCCCTTTGTTGTATTCTTGTAGGTTAGATGGGGCACCAGATAAGTATTCAGCTGCTCCGTTTTGTACAACAGGAGCACCCTCTTTCATTGCTTCTTCTACAGTAAAGATAGGGGTGAGAACTTCATAATCGACTTCAATTAATGCTCTTGCTTCTTTTGCAATCGCTTCAGTTTTTGCGACAATTGCAGCGACCCTATCTCCAACGTGACGAACTTTTTGATTAAATAAGCGCCTGTCGTAAGGAGATGGTTCCGGGTTTCCTTGTCCTGCTGACATGTAATAGACATCAGGGCAATTGAAAGCTGTAATAATGGTAATAACTCCACTAAGTGCTTCGGCTTTACTTGTATTAATCTTGTTAATATACGCATGAGCATAGGGACTTCTTAACATAACAAGAGAAGCTGCATCAGATTCTACTCTGTCTTCTACAAAGCTTTTCCATCCAGCGACGAGTTGTCTTCCATCTACTTTAGGTTTTACTTTACCAATGTAGTTAAGGTGTTCTCTAAACTCTGGGGCTATTGGAGTAGAATATTTCCCATCTTTGATCTTCTCTAGTGCGAGTGTTACTGCCAGGAAGTAATGTTCATACCCTGTGTCTCTAATAAAGATCCCTGATAACACATCTTTCATCTCTTCTCGTGTTGGGTTTTGGTTGCGTTCTATGAGCCATGTGAGCAATAGAGCTGCAGCTGGTGCATTGTATGCAGACTGAACAACTCCACTATCTATCATCGCTTCTTGCATGATAGAGAGATTACCCAAATTACTTAGACTGTGGCCAGTGAGAACTTCCCCACCATCAGCTAATGCTGCTAATAGGAGATTTGCATAAACAGGGTTACCATTAAAGATGACTGTGTCACTTCCAGCAAACCCCTCATTATCATCACTATCTCTCACACTAATATATCCATTAGCAACCAAAAGAGATTGTAATGTATCGCTTGGTTTTATTTTTGTGGTGATTTTCTTATGATCAACGGTAAGGGTAATAATCATTACTTGGCCTCCTTGATGGTAAGAGCGAGACACTTTTTATACATATTTGCCACACTCGACCCTACGATATAGTGCTTATACCCAGCACTTCCTGTGAAATCATCAACAAATGCAATTTCACTGTTCACAACAGTTGCAACATCATCTGGGTCAATAAATTGTCTGTCTGCTATTCCCTCTTCTACTTTTTTAAGACGAATAATACCAGTTCCTTTAATTGCTGCGAAAATTCGCACGTCTGTTAGGGCGCCCTCTTCAATAGCGGCGCCAAAAGAGACAGTAATAGCTGCAGGAGATTGAACAGTTCTTGCAAAACGTTGTGAAAAGACGATTCTTTTGGGTCTATTCAATTCTACTCCAAGAATAAGAGAGCCTTTAAAGTGATCGTTAAATTCATGGTATTCCCTTAAAGGAATGTTCTCCACACTATACTCACCATCAACTGAGATATCTCCAATGTGGACTCGTGCTTTTGCAGCTAATAGTGTTGCAATGAGATATGAATCATCCCTCATAATAGCGATGTTTCCGCCGATTGTAGCCATATTCCTTTTTGTGAACGAACCACAAAAACGAATTGCTTCTTTAAGATATGAGGGAACTAATTTATCCTCTAGAATTTGCGTAAAATGCGCCATTGCTCCAATAGTAACTTTATGAACATCTGCACTGATGCCATCAATATTAATAGAATGTAGAGAGACAACTTTATCATAGGAAAGCTTGGTTCCTAGGCGTTGAATCTCTGTTCCACCAGCTATAAAACCTGCTCGTGGTCCACCCTTTTGAATTTCTTTAAGGGCTTGCTCTACAGATTCGCCTTTAATATATTCGCTTATCATATTAACTCCTTTTATCAGCTTTTTTTAATAATCTTTCACTAATATCATTAATCTTCTCTATAAGTTCTTCTTGATTAACGCCTCTGACTTCTCTTTTATCAACAACAACTTCACCATTAATAATCGTGTAATCACATTGATGGTCAAATCCACAAAACAAAAGAGCTGCAACTGGGTCACTTAATGCTCCAGCATACCCGAGGGTGTGAACATCAAAGATGCTCATATCGGCAATCCAACCCTTTTCTAACTTGCCAATCTCATCATACTGAAGAAGCTTAGCTCCTCCAATAGTTGCAAGAGTAAGGGCTTGTTTTGCATTTAATGCATCAGCCCCTTTTTCAACTCGTTGAAGAAGAAGTGCATTTCTCACTTCTCCTAACATATCTGATGAGTCGTTTGATGCAGAGCCATCTACAGCTATTCCAACGTTGATGCCTCTCTCTATCATCTCTTTTACTCGACAGATTCCAGAACCAAGTCTCATGTTAGAAGAAGGACAGTGAGCAATATGAGTTCCGGTTTTTGCAAGTAGGTCTAATTCATCATCATTAAAGTGAATTCCATGAGCAAAAAAGACATCAGATCCTATCATCTCACACTCTTCCATCAATGCAAGTGGTCGCTTACCATACATGGAGATACAAAAATCATTCTCATCTCTCGTTTCTGCTAAATGGGTGTGGATTGCAACATTGTGCCTTCTCGCTAATCTACTTGTTTCCCTCATTAACTCTTTTGTTACACTAAATGGGGAACAAGGAGCTAAGACTATTTTCCGCATTGATCCTCTACTTGCATCGTGATACGTGGTAATTACACGTTCGCTATCTTGTAAAATCTCATCAATAGATTGCACAACTGAGTCTGGTGGAAGTCCACCATCTTTTTTACTCAAGGACATTGACCCTCGAGTTGGACTAAAGCGCATTCCTAATGTGGCTGCAGCTTCAAACTGAATCCCCATTAAATCCCCTTTAAACCCTTTTGGGTAGAGATAGTGGTGGTCTGTTGTTAAAGTGCATCCTGTTTTAGCAAGTTCTGTCATTGCAAGTAGCGATGAGTAATACACTGCCTCTTCATCAATATACTTCCACACATCATACAGGTGGGTAAGCCAATCAAAGAGTTCCACGTTTTGCACCTGTGGATGATTTCGAGTAAGTGTTTGATAGAAATGGTGATGGGTATTTACCATCCCAGGCATCACAACATGCTTTGAGCAATCAATAACTCTCACCCCATCGGGATACGGTTTCGTTCCTGTTGGAACAATACTGTCGACACTGTTACCAGCGACGAAAAGATCTTTATGCTCTTCTGCATCTTTCATGGTATCAGTTACGAGTCTAAATATATCTTTTAATACAAGCGAAACACTCGCCATAGGTTCCTCCAATTTTACATTAGCTTAATATTACTTCTTGTGGTCTCTCTGCCACCTTATTCAAGAAGTACTCTAACATTCTCACAGTAGAAGACCTTCTGTATTCAGGCATTGCATGAGGGCTTAATATTGCATTATAGGCTTCACTTACTGATGGTATCTTCTTTTTTAAATCTTTTATGTTCGTCCCAATAATCATATTTTCTACATCTCGACTACGTGCAACTTTAGGACCACTTGCCCCATTAGCTGATCTGAAATCTGTAATTACCCCATCACTATCTATCGTAATAGCTGAGCTCATACTTAACTTACTAATAGCATTTGCTTTTCGTGTCCCAATTTTTCTATACCATACATGGGAGTAAGGGACTTGTGGGATAGGGATACGAACTTCTAGTAACAGCTCATCATCTTCTAATAGAGTTTTTTTTGGTCCAATAATAAATTCATCTAAAAGCATCTCCCTTTTTCCTGTAGCACTTACTAACACAACCCGTGCATCCATCATAATAAGGGGTACAGGGAGGTCTCCTTTAGGAGATGCATTACAAATATTGCCACCTATTGTAGCAAGGTTTCTTAGTGAGTGGGCTCCCATTAAACTCGCTGTTACTTTTAGGGCATATGGGACTATTTCACTATCTTCTATTTCATGGCAGTGAGTGAGAGACCCAATGACAAGGTCATTACCATCTATGGTAATATGTTTCAATTGGCTGAGTTGAGTGATAATCATCACAGGCCAAGGAAACGAAGGGACAATACCTGCACCACGACGGTGAGAGACCATTAAGTCAGTTCCCCCTGCTATTGGTTTCGCCCCTGTCTCTTTTCTAATTCGTAATGCATGGGCTAAATCTGTTGGAATATAACATGTGTCTACCATAATCCTTCCCCTCTCATTGCTGCTAATTTAATGCTTTCAACAATTAAATCATACCCAGTACATCTGCAAAGGTTTCCAGCAATACCAAGTCGAATCTCTTCTTCTGTTGGAT
>CAYZUR010000145.1:0-5278 GCA_964481535.1 uncultured Spirochaetaceae bacterium
GGATATGATTGATCATATTCTCCCTCCTATGAATTCCTATCATCAGTGTTGAGTCTAGATTCCTTTTTGATAAAAGAAATGCCCCACAGTTCTTCTTAATTAGTAGAACCTAGGGGCATTATGTATATAAAAAACTTAGTGGCTAGATGAACAGATTCACATTACTTTCACTTGCTGCTTCCATATAGGTTGCAACGCCCCCGATTTCTGTTCCTTCGAGTAATTCAAGATCAGTAATTCCCATGATATCCATAGACATCTGGCAAGCAATCATTTTTACTCCAGCTAGGCGAGCTTGTGTGAACATACTTCTTAGTTGATCAACATTTTTTTGTTTCATTCTCTTTTTCATTAATTTTGGTCCAATACCACCAAAGTTTATCTGAGAGAGGGGAAGACCTTCCATTCCGTTGGGGAGCATGGAACCAAACATTTTTCCCATAAAGTCTTTTTTTACTTTTCCAGTAGATTTAGTTCTTAATACGGTAAGTCCCCAGAACGTGAAGAACATTGTTACATCTTTTCCCGATGCAGCGGCGCCGTTAGCAAGGACAAAAGAGGCAAGAACTCGATCTAAATCATTGCTAAAGACAACAAATGTAGCTCCTTTAGGGGCACTTAGGGTATGAGTAGATTGAGTGAGGGGAGCTCCTTTTTCAATTAATGCTTCAATTTTGCCTTCTTTTGATTCTAGGCTCATCAATCTGTTACCAGTCATTTTTGTCCATGACTTCACATCTCGATTAAACCCAGGGTCAGTGGCGAGTATTCTCAATACATCACCTGGACTTAACGCATCCATAGATTTCTTTAGCGACAAAATTGGACCTGGGCACTGAAGGCCACATGCATCAACGAGAGCAATTACATCAGATTGTTTAGCTCTAGGAGATCCATCCTCTTCTAAAGGACGGTAGGTAAAGAGGGAGAGTGGAGCTTGTTGTGGATTTGTAAGAGCCTCAATTTCATTCATCACTGTATGATAGGTACTGTAACCACCTGTAAGATTATAGATGTCGCTGTACCCAAGTTGTCGAAGCATTCTTTCTGTGAGGTAGCCTCGTATTCCCATTGCACAGTTAAGAACTATTGGTCTGTCAGTAGGGATTTCTTTTAAGTGTTCTCTAATATCTGTATGAGGGATATTTACAGCGCCTTCTATTGCTCCTAGGTCAAATTCTTCAGTACTCCTTACATCTAAGAAGAAGGCATTTTTTTTCCTCATAGACTCAACTTTGTCCCAAGTTATTAATCGGGTTATTCCATCAGCTTCGTTTTCTGCAATGAAACCGAGCATGTTAATAGGGTCTTTGGCGCTACTAAATGGAGGAGCATATGCTTGTTCAAACTCAGCAAGGTCATATATCGTTCCCTCTTTTTTAATGAACGCAGCAAGGACGTCAATACGTTTGTCTACTCCATCAAATCCAACTGATTGACCACCATATAATGTTCCTGTTTGTTCATCGTAAAGAATTTTTACAGCAAGTTGTAATGCTCCAGGATAATAGCCGGCATGGCTTCCAGCATGAGTGATAACTTCTTTATAAGGAATTTCGCTCATTTTAAGTTGCTTACCTGTCATTCCAGTAGAACCAGCTGTAAGTTGGAATATCTTTGCAATACTTGTTGCAATAGTTCCCTTATATGGTCTACATGATCCGTTTACGATTGCTTGTGCACAAAGTCTCGCTTGTTTATTTGCTGGACCTGCAAGAGGTACTGTAATAGGAAGGCGAGTAAAGGGAGAAGGGAATTCAATAGCATCACCTACGGCCTTGATGTGTGGATCACTTGTGTTAAACTGATCATCAACGACAATTGCACCATTTTTTCCAAGTGTGAGCCCTGCTCCATGAGCTAAGTGAGTATCTGGTTTTACCCCAATACTAAGGATGACAATATCTGATTCAATAATAGTGCCACTGTTTAAGGTAACATGAACTGCCCCTTTAATTCTCTCAAAACTCTTTACTCCATCTTTTAAATAGAGTTGTACCCCTTCATCTCGAATGTGTTGTTGTACAATACATGCCATGTCGTAATCTATCACATTCATTACTTGTTCAAGAGCTTCTACAAGGGTAACTTGAAGTCCTTTCTCTTTTAGGTTTTCTGCCATTTCAAGGCCAATAAATCCACCACCAACGACTACAGCTCTTTGTGTTTTTGAGCCTGCTAACTTAGCAACAATGGCATCTATATCACTTACAGAACGGAGGGAGAAGATGGCTGGGTCATCAATGCCAGGAATACGAGGTCTCACAGGAGCAGCCCCTGGAGAGAGAACTAATGTGTCGTAGTATTCGTTAAACTCTTCATTAGTTTTCATATCTTTAACAGTGACATATTGTTCTTCTTTGTTAATAGAAAGGACTTCATGAAATGTTTTTACGTCAACATTAAATACGTCTTTAAAACGTTGAGGAGTGACTACAAATAGGCGTGAGCGCTCAGTTATTGCCCCTCCAGCATAATAAGGGAGTCCACAGTTTGCATAGCTAATGTGTTCTCCTCTTTCAAACATAATAATACGAGCATTCTCATCGAGTCGTCGTAGCCTAGCAGCAGTGCCAGCTCCACCGGCAACTCCTCCTACAATCACATAGGTTTTCATATATATCTCCTGGTCTTAAGTATTTTTTTCTGATTCTTTGGCTAATGTAATGACATATTCAGGGAGGTCTAAGGAGAGAGCGTGAAGTTTCTTTAACACTTCTACCCCTTTTTTAGTCATAGTGATGGTAACAGTTCTTCTATCTTCACCTGTTTGTGTTCGACTAATGCATTCCTGGTTATGTAGGGAGTCAAGGATTCGTGTCATTCTCGATGGGGAGATGGAGAGTTCTCTTGCAAGGGAAGATGGGTCGGTATGACCTTTCTCATTTTGACAGAGGCAGAGAGCTTCATTGAGTGTAAGAGATGTTTCTTGTTTGAGGGCCTCTTCAATCCTTTTTACATCGAGCATAATCTGTCGTAAACAGCATAAATCGTACACAATTTCTCCTCATTCCATATATAGTTGCGCTTAGCAACTATTGTTAGTAGCAATCATAAGGAATTCGATAAAAAGGGTCAATGATATCGATGAATATTTATTGATTTCTTTTCATCATTCTTTCCTTTGCCCTTTACATTTTTCTTAGGTATATTGTAAGAAAGAACATAAGGCTTTTTAAAAGAGCCACAGGAGTGAAAAACATGTTACAAGAATCAGTAGCAACCTTATTAAACAAACAAATTAACAAAGAATTTTATTCAGCTTATCTCTACCTTGATTTTGCAAACTATTATGCAAGTGAAGGATTAGATGGGTTTGAAAACTGGTTTGTTATTCAAGCTCAAGAAGAGAGAGATCATGCAATGTTATTTAGACAATACTTGCTCAACAATGGGCATAATGTCTCTATGGGTGCAATAAATGATCCAAGTGCAAAATACAATAATCATAAAGAACCATTAGTAGCTTCTTTAGAGCATGAGAAATACATTACCTCTTCAATTAATGAAATTTATACAGAAGCTCTTTCAAAAAAAGATTACCGAACTGTCCAATTTCTTGATTGGTTTGTAAAAGAACAAGGTGAAGAAGAGAAAAATGCTGAAGATAATATTCGTAAGTATGAACTCTTTGGTAATGGGAAAGGATTATTTATGCTTGATCAAAATTTTAAAGCACGAGTCTATACTCCAGCTTCTTTAATTCTTGATTAAGATAATCTCTTGTATATAGTAAAAAAGGACCTGCGTGATTTGATATCACGAGGTCCTTCTTCAGTTTCTAGTAAATTATATAAAATTGACTAGAGAGTTGCTTTCCAAAGTCCGTGTACGTTGCAGTATTCGTAAACTTCCTTAACGTCTAGGGTACAAAAAACAGCTGTAGGTTTGTCACTAGGGGTAAGGTTAATTCTATGAACACCAGTATCAGTGACAGCAGCAATCCATTGAATAAAGTGAGCATCAGTCATTGGATGTTCCACTGAACCAACTTTTGCAACTAATTTCCCATCTTGTTTTTCTACAACAGGAACATGTTTTTCATTAGCAGCGTCAGCAGTTTTAGCTTTTAATTCTACCATAGGTGCTCCACAGCAAATTAATTCACCACCACCGTCATTTATTAGTTCAACTATGTTCCCACACTCTTCACAGCGATAAAATTTTACACTCATATATTTCCTCCTATATGTAAATTTGTTACCTACATTATACCTTAAACATAACTAAGTTGAAAGAGGGTTTTTAATTGGAGCATCTCCCACGACTAAAGTTCGTGAGCTTTCTCATTCATTATTGTAATTTTTTATATATGTTGTATATTCAATATAAGATGAGGGATAACATTATGAGGAGAGTCGTGAGCGATATTGTCGGTGGTGGAATTGCTATTGACGGGGCAGGAGTAAAATTAGTACGGGTATTTGGTCATAGCCAAATTCCTCAGTTTGACCCTTTTCTCCTTTTTGATGCTTTTGATTCAACTGATTCAAAAGATTTTATTAAAGGGTTTCCATGGCACCCTCATCGAGGTATTCAAACAGTAACATACCTTATAAAAGGAAATATTGAGCATGGAGATTCTTTAGGGAATAAAGGAGAAATTAGTGACGGCTCTTGCCAATGGATGGTAGCTGGTAGTGGAATTATTCACACTGAGATGCCTAAAGAGTCAGACCATCTTCTTGGAGCTCAATTGTGGATAAACCTCCCTAAAGATCAAAAAATGTCTCCCCCTTCCTATAATGATATTACTTCTAGCATGATTAAAGAGGTGAGTATCGATGGTGCTGTGGTAAGAGTAATCAGTGGAAACTATAGGGGGCACAGTGGTGGGTTTACGAATAACATTGTTCCAACGCTCTACCTTGATGTTACTTTAGCTAAAAATAGCGAGTGGAAGCTAAAAGTAAATCCAGACCATACTGTTCTTGTATATATTGTTTTAGGCAAAGGCTATTTTGATCAATCCCTCAAAGAAATAGAATCCCATAGGGCCCTAAAGCTCATTTCAGGTGATATTGTTGAAATACAAAGTGGAGATGAAGAGTTACGATTTCTCTTTCTAAGTGCAAAACCTTTAGGTGAGCCAATTTCTTGGGGAGGTCCTATTGTGATGAACACAAGAGAGGAACTTCATCAAGCATTTAAAGATCTAGATGAGGGAACTTTTATCAAATAAAAATAAAAGGTTGTGTATTACACCTCCCCAGATGAAAAATACACAACCCACAGAACAAATGACCCAGACAAGAATCAATCCAGATATTCATATCAT
>CAYZUR010000146.1:0-5277 GCA_964481535.1 uncultured Spirochaetaceae bacterium
GAACAAATGGTTCAACTTCTCAAAGACCCTGCCAATATTTTACAAGCTGCCATTGCACAAGACCCATACATGATTGGAGTTAAAACAATGGAATCAGTAGTGAAAGCCATAAATGGTGAAGACTATAGTGCAACTAAAGGACAATCCTTTATTGTTCCTGGTATTCTCCTAGAACGGGCAAATCCTGCTGGAATGGATGCATTCTTAGCTGACCTAAAATCAAAGATGTAAGGCAATAAGAAATAGTTAAATACATTGAGGTGAAGTTCGGAGTTTCTCTGGGCTTCACCACTCCTATGTGTAGCTACACATAGGTAATGAGGTAAGAATGAGTGTATTGCGAGCAAGCAATGTAACAAAAAGATTTCCTGGAACCACAGCATTAAAAGATGTAACAATTTCATTTCAAAGTGGAAAGGTAAATGCATTAGTTGGGAAAAATGGTTCGGGAAAGACAACGTTAATGAAAGTCTTCAACGGAGCCTACAGTGATTTTGAAGGATTGCTGTTTCTCGATGACAAAGAGTTTCGTTACCAAAGGCCTAAACAGGCTTTTGATGACGGAATTGCTACAGTGTATCAAGAGATGAGCCTCATCCCAGGTCTTAGTGTTGCTGAGAATATTCTACTTGGTCGCTATAAAATGAATGGTCCTTTTATTGATTGGAAAGAGACCTATCGTGATGCCCAAGCTATCTTAGATGATATGGGAATATCCCTTCCTGTGAAAGAGATTGTAGCTCACTTGAGTGTATGGCAATGTCAGGTAATTGAGATTGCAAAAGCAATGAGCGTGAATCCCAAAGTATTAATTCTTGATGAACCAACCTCTGCCTTAGCACAGAGTGAAACAGAAATGCTCTATTCTTTGATTAGGCGTCTTGTGAAAAAAGATGTAATTGTTATCTATATATCTCATAGATTGCAAGAATTATGGGAAATTGCTGACACGTGTTCTGTATTGAGAGACGGAGAATATGTGGGAACCATTGAAATGGAAGGGGCTAAACATACAGATCTTTTATCACTGATGTTTGGAGATTTGCAATTAGATAAACGACCTGATTATGTGGTAGCTCAAGATGAAATCGTGTTAGAAGTAAAAGATTTACACCATGGTCGATTCTTTAAAGATATTAATTTTAAATTACATAAAGGTGAAGTCTTAGGAATTGCTGGTATGTTAGGTTCTGGTAGAACTGAACTATTGAGAGCGATTTTTGGTGCTGATACCCCCGACTCAGGTTCGATTCTTATTGATGGAGAGGTGATTAATAAACCTTCTCCTGTTCTTATGAAGAAAAAAGGGATTGCATTTATTCCTGAAGATCGCAAAGAACAAGGGTTGGTACAAATACTCTCAATAAAAAGTAATTTAAATCATGCAAGTCTTGACCTTATATCAAAAGGAATATTTATTGATTCAAAGAAAGAGACAGAATTTTCTCATCGGCAAATTAAAGATTTAGATATAATTATCCCAGGAGAGCAATATCCGATGACAAGCCTCTCTGGTGGAAATCAACAGAAGGTAGTGGTTGGAAAGTGGCTTAATATTGGACCAAAGATAGTAATATTTGATGAACCTTCTAGAGGTATAGATGTACACGCTAAACAGCAAATATTCCAAATAGTTTGGGATTTATCACGGCATGGATTGAGCTCTATCGTAGTCTCTTCTGAGCTAGAAGAATTACTTGAAATATGTAATCGAATTATCATTATGAAAAATGGTAAATTTATCGATGAGGTCAATCCAGATACCTTATCAGTCAATGAATTATATGCACTATGCATGGGAGGCAATTAATTATGGATCGAACTGGCTTTATGGAGAGATCTTATAGGATATCTCAAATATCAAAACGCTATATGATGGAAATTATCTTAGCAATTATCGTAATCGTTCTCATAGTTACCGCCCCTGGCTTTTTTACTTTAGGTAATATCTTAAATATCTTTCGTAACGTTGCTATTACAGGGGTAATCTCATTTGCAATGACTATGGTCATTATTGGTGGGGAAATTGATCTCTCCGTTGGATCCTCTATTGCACTTTCAGCTGTTATTACCTCTACTGTGACAGGTAAACTTGCCTCTTCTGGCCTTATGACTATGGAGAGTGCTGTATGGATTGCTATGTTGGTTGCGATCCTCGTAGGAGCTTGTATTGGATTATTCAATGGGTTTATTAGAACTAAATATAATATTCCATCGTTTATTGCCACGCTGGCAATGTTGAATGTATTGTATGGAATTGCCGCAATAATTTCAAAAGGATTTCCAGTTACAACACTCCCTTCTTGGTATAACTGGATTGGAGCTGGAAGGTTTTTTAATCTTATTCCTGTTCCTGCATTGTGGTTATTATTAGCATTTGCCTTCGTCTATATTATTATGAATAAGACAAAACTAGGAAGAGAGATATATGCTGTTGGTGGTAACCCAGAAGCTGCTCGCCTTTCTGGTATTAATGTGAAATTTGTGAAAATTATCATAATGATGATTGTTCAAATGTTTGCAGCCTTCTCTGGAATTCTCCTCTCTGCTCAAGTAATGTCCGGTTCTTCCACCTTTGGTAAAGGCTATGAGCTAGAAGTCATCGCGGCTGTTATTATTGGAGGTACAAGTCTTAGTGGAGGTATCGGTAAAGCATGGGGAACCTTAATAGGAGTTGTTTTCATGGGAGTAATCAATAATGGGATGACTCTTTTTGGTGTTGGAGATTATAAAAAATATGTTGTGAGAGGATTGTTAATACTTGGAGCTGTTATGCTTAATACAATACAACTCCAGAGCTTACAAAAGGTGAAAAAGTAACATTAACGACAATAAAAGAGTGCTCATCAACAAAGAATAAGTGTACTGTATAAGAGTTAATATATGCTATTATATTGTTTTTAGCTCTATACAAACAAAAGGATGAGATAGATGGCTCAAACTGGTACTCTAACAGTTATTACAGAAGGGAAGGAGTTATCCTTCCCCGTCTGTGATCAAACAAGTGTTCTTAATGTTCTCCTCGATTCAGGAGTGGTTGATATTACCTCCCCTTGTGGAGGAAATGGATTGTGTGGCAAATGCCTTGTACAAGTAATGGGAGAGGATCCACTTCCCATTCATCCTGACGAGAAGAGGCTATTAACTCCTGTTCAACTAGCACAACACTTTCGTCTTGCTTGTAGAATGATGCTCTCTTTAGAAACAGATGTAACAATTGCTCTCATTTCTAGTAAAAAATTAGCTAAAGTTGTCTCCACTTTTCAAGACTCTTCTCCTATACCCCGTGGCAGACAAGGATTTTCTCACTCCTGCTTTGGTTTTGCAATAGACATAGGAACTACCACTGTCGTTGTCTACTTAGCCCTTCTCGATACAGGTGAAATAGTTGATCACCTCTCATCGTTAAATCCACAAACCTCCTATGGAGGAGATGTTATTACTCGTATCGAATATACAATTGAACATCCTAATGGTCTCATCCTCCTACAAAAAGTTATTGTCGACCGTCTTTCTCTATTAATGAAAGAATTAATAGATACCAACCACATAGATCCTCTCTCAATTATGGAAATCGTAGCTGTGGGAAACCCCACAATGATTCACCTCCTTGTTGGAAAAGATCCCTCTGGAATTGCTGTTGCTCCATTTATCTCAGCATTAAAGAATCCAATAGAAATGTTAGCTACAGAGATTGGGTTTACTAAGGCTCCTAAAGCAAAACTTATCCTTCCAGGGGGAGTTTCTGCATACATTGGTAGTGATATTACCGTGGGAATAAACTCATCAAACATATTGAATTCAACTCACCCAGTTCTTTATATCGATATCGGTACCAATGGTGAAATAGCCCTTTTTGATGGTAACAAATTACATTGTTGTTCCTCTGCTGCAGGACCTGCATTTGAAGGAGCGTCAATTAGGCATGGAATGGGAGCTGTGGATGGGGCGATAGATCGGGTATGGGTAAATGAAGATGGGAGTGTGGCTCACAGTACGATTGGTGGAACCCAAGCAATTGGAATATGTGGTTCTGCAATTATCGATATCATGGCACTATTACTTGATTTGGAATTAGTTGATGAGACAGGAGCCATGGATGATGAGCATCCATTAGCTGATTTCTACCTTATTTCTACTGCCAATGGTATAGCTTTTCGTATTACAGATAGTGTAAGTTTTACCCATCGTGATGTACGAGAAGTGCAATTAGCAAAAGCTGCAATTGCTGCTGGAAGCATGGTCTTATTGAAAGCATCTCACCTTGATGCGCTTCAATTAGGCTCAGTTGTTGTCGCTGGAGGATTTGGTTCGTTTATTAATAAGGAAAAAGCACGACGAATTGGACTATTTCCCTTTATCGAATTAGACAAAATTATTGCTGTTGGCAATGCTGCAGGAAAAGGGGCATTAGATGTACTCCTTTTGGAAGGAGAAGCTTGTAAGGTTGAAGAGATTCGAACAGGTGCCCACTACATAGAATTATCGACATCTGCATTGTTTAATGAGTATTATGTTGAACAGATGTTTTTTGGAGAATAGATATATTGATAGATAGTATCCAGATTCTACAAAGTGTGAAAGATGTCAAAAATCATTACAGTAAAGCTACTGGAATTCCATGTATGATTCTCGATATGTTTCATCATAGAATAGTAGAAGGTGGGAATGCTGAAGCAGACACTATCTTCACCCTTATCGACAAAGATTGGACAAAACACTCAACTGAAACACATCTTCATAATGCCCAGTTATCACAAAGGTTTGGTGGCTCATACACATATTTTTGTATTATCTCGATGCTCTACTGGGTGAGTCCTGTGATTATCAATGGGAAGATGGATTATGCAATTATTGCGGGACCTGTGATTACACTAGAGCCTAGTGAACTGTTAGAAGAAGATCTATTAAAAGATTATAAAGATAGAGGACAACTTCTCGAAGTATTGAGTACAATTCCCCAAATAGAGATCTCTCGTATTCATAACCTCTCTGAAGTGTTACGCATGTGTTCAGGATGGGCCTCTGGATATAGCGAACATCGCATGGTGGAAACTCGTCACTCATTAGAGGTCCAATCTCGCGTATCTGAAAGTATACAAGATTTAAAAAGTAAAAATGGAGGAGAGTTTCTTTGTTACCCAATAGAGAAAGAGACAGCACTTCAACATGCAATTCAGTGGGGAGAAAGGAAAAAGGCAATAGCTATTATGAATGATCTTCTTGGAATAGTCTTTTTCTCAAGTGGGAATTCTTATGACCTAATTACTTTTCGAG
>CAYZUR010000147.1:0-5213 GCA_964481535.1 uncultured Spirochaetaceae bacterium
TTGAATTAACAGTTGCTTCACGGATATTAAATGCAGTGAGAATTATAAATATAATTCCTTCAATAAATACTGCGGCTAATGCCATTTGCCATGTGTATCCCATTGTAAACACTACTGTGTATACAAAGAATGCATTTAACCCCATTCCTGGTGCCAAGGCAAAAGGAAGGTTGGCTAAAAATGCCATAACAAGTGTTGCAACTGCTGCAGAAAGTGCCGTAGCAGTGAATACTGCGCCAAAGTCCATACCCGCTTCGCTAAGCATTAGTGGGTTTACAATGAGGATGTATGCCATTGTTAAGAATGTCGTTACACCCGCAAGAACTTCAGTTTTTACGTTCGTTTTGTGCTCTTTGAGCTTAAAAAACTTTTCCATCTACGTAATCTCCTTGATTGATGATTTTCTCATTTTACACTTGAGTCTCACATTTGTACAGAAAAACTCTTCTTTAAACTGTCTAAATTGCGTATTTTAATAATAAGTTAATGGCAAACATGCTCAAATTGAAAAAAATGATACAAATATGTTATGATTCCATGAATTTCTAGCTTCAAGAATAAATACTTAATTATTCACAAAACTTGCCATCGCACTCCTTAGAATTTCAATTTTATCATTAAGTTTCTTAATATTGTTATTCACATAGACAATATCTCTAGCAAGGTTAATGAAATCTTCACCGGTCTCATACCCAGCAAGAACAACAAGGTTATTGATTTCGGAATATGTTCGATTTAAGTCTTCATTGATGGTAGCAATCTCTTTTATGAGCATACCATTTTCCTCTTTGACTTCAGCAATACTTGCCTTTAAGGAAACAAATTCAACATTAGATCGCTCAATCTCTTGAACTAATGATTGAATTTCACTATCTCTTTCTACCTTATATGAGGTGAATTCTTCCATCCCGACACTCGAAGTACAAGAGACCAATACAGCACTGACCATAATAATAAAAAGTACGAATAATACACTTTTTCTTTTCATCCTCTATCTCCTCCTAATTTATGTAAGTTGACTCTTAAGAGTCTATAATTTACATATATAATAAGTATACACCACATTTTTGTATTTTGCTAAGAGAAATTGAGCTCTCTATACTGTTTCTTAGTGAGGAAGCTGCAAATATTGCAAAAGTTCATGGGCTTATTTATACGATTATTTATATACCTTTTCTTATATATGGCGCATTTTTTAGATGATATTCCTTTTAGAAAAGAATAGGGCTTATTCTTTTGTTTGACCCCAACTTTTTGCATCTAATCTCTTTATTTCGACTAACACCCAAACCAAGGTGATTACCGTAGAAAGAAGATCTGCTACAGGGAAGGATGCCCATACTCCATTAATTTGCATATAAGAGGGGAGAATAAGTAAAAATGGAATAAGAAATATAAACTGTCTAGTAAGTGATAAAAAGATTGATGGAGCTTTTTTCCCTATTGCTTGAAAAAGAGTTGACCCAATTGCCTGAATCCCTACTACAGGGATTGCTAGCATCGTGATTTTAAGAGCAGGAGTTGCAATATCGAGCAGCGCTTGGTCAGATGTGAAGACGCTAAGAATTTGTCGAGGGAAGAATTGAATAATAAGCCAAGCAACAGAAGCAATGAGAGTTGCATAGGCCGCACTTATCAATAAAGCACTTTTTACTCTATCAAATTTCTTTGAACCATAATTATATCCAGCAATAGGTTGGAATCCTTGCACTAAACCAAAGATAGGCATTAATACAAATATCAATAATCTATTGATCATCCCATAGGAGGCAATAGCTAGTCCCCCTTCATACATCTTTAGTAAGTTATTTGTTAAAAGCACCATGATTGATGTTCCTGACTGACGAACAAAAGCCGGAATCCCTAATGTGATGATTTCACTTAATACCCGCTTTTTAATAATAAAAGATTTTTTTTGAAAGGGGAGGGAGCTTTTATTCGTCCTAAAGAAGTGAATAACAAATAAGAAAGCAAGGAACTGTGAAAGGACAGTTGCAATAGCAACTCCCTTAATTCCTAAGTCAAAGACAAATATGAAGATAGGATCAAATAAAATGTTTAATCCAGTCCCAATGAGCATAACCATCATTGCAACCTTTGCTTGTCCTTCAGCTCGTATAATTCCATTACTTGTCATACTCAAAGAGAGAAACATTGAACCAAGCAATATAATGCTTACATAATCGAATGCATATGGGAGAATATCTTCGGTAGCTCCAAAGAATAGAAGGATTGGCTTTGTAAAGATAAGACCAAATGTCATAAAGATAGCTGATGCAATAATTGTTGCACTAATAGCATTTCCTGCAGCACAAGCTGCAGCTTGTTCATCATTCTCACCTAAGCGTCTTGAGATAATTGAGGCACTTCCTATCCCAAAGGTTTGTGCAAATGCCCCAATGAGCATTTGGATAGGAAAAGCAATGCTTAACCCAGCGATAGCAAGAGAGCCAACACCTTGTCCTACAAAGATTGTATCAACAAAATTATATAGGGCATTTACCATCATCCCTATCATAGCAGGCACAGAAAGTTTTATAAGAAGTTTTCCTATTGGGTCAGTTCCCATAAAAGATTTATCGTGTGTTATTGTTTGTTGCTCACTCATAGTACGTATATACTCCTAAAAACTACCTGTAAAAATATAAGAGTAGAATATAAAAAGATCTCTACTCAATGCAGAAAAAAAAAGAAAATAGATTATCACTTACTCATATAGTAAGCATCCTAACTATATAAAAAAGGAGAGGGAGAGGTCAACAAAAGTGAAATAATAAAAGGTGATAATATGATGCCTTGAATTATTGAGCAAAGTGAAAATAGGTAGCTCTTTCATTCCTCTATATAAAATAAAGTATACAAAAAAATAATAGTATATCAAAACGTAGGAAGCTACTTTCTCTTTTATATTTTTCTACAATATTTACAATTTTGTAAATATATAAAGTCTCTTATCATAGTTTTGTGGTATAATAATGAGTTTAGAGGTAATAATCGTGAATAATGTATTTCATCCAGAAGTCTTTCAAGGTAATTTACGAAAAAAATACTACTTTGAAGGGTGGTATATAAAAAGTGTTACCAGTGATACCAAACAGGTAATCTCATTTATCCAAGGGATTTCTCTCACTAAAGAAGATCCTCATGCCTTCATCCAAGTAATATATTCTAAGAATTATAACCCTCTGTATATTCGCTATAAGGTAGAAGAATTCACATATGACAAAGAACGGTTCTTCGTTCAAATAGGAAAAAGCACCTTCTCTGATAAAAAAATCCATATAGATATTATGAGTGAAATTGGCCCTATCAAAGGAGATTTAGAATTCTCAAATAATATCTATTTGCCTTCTATGCTAACCTGTCCATCAATCATGGGCTATTTTGCATATATACCAAAGATGGAATGTAATCATGGAGTAGTCTCAGTACGCCATGATATTAAAGGGTCCATTTCTCACGGAGACGACCATGTCGATTTTGATAATGGTACAGGCTATATAGAAAAGGATTGGGGAACTTCCTTTCCCTCCTCTTGGGTATGGCTTCATACCAATACAGGGGATTCTAAAGATTTCTCATTTCTATTTTCGTATGCAACAATTCCTTTTGGCCCGTTTAACTTTAATGGCTTTCTCATCTTCCTCTATGTGAAAGGGGAGTTTTATCGCTTTGCAACCTATAACAAGTCTAAGATTGATTCAATCGATATTAAGAATAACCATGTGCTTGCAACAGTAACTAATAAAGACCTCATCCTAATAGTAGAAGCAAAAACTCTCCAAGGAGGACTTCTACAAGCTCCAGTGAGAGGGGTAATGAAGAGAGAGATTATTGAAAGTTTAACAGCTACAATAGACATAACCCTGCAAGACAAGCACGGCAAGGTGTTACACTCTATTAAAGGGGTAACCGGGGGATTTGAAGTTTCAGGATTCTAAGTCACGATTTCTCTTAATTCTCTTTCAATCATATAAAAAGGTATTATCTATGTAAGATTTGATGAAAGAGCCATAAATATATTATTGTTTTGAGGGAGTTTTATGAAATTATCACAGAGACTGATTATTACCGTATTTATTACAATTCTATCCTTTACTAGTTGCCAGTTACTCCCAATAGTTAATGATTCTATTATGGTAGTTGCTCACCGTGGTGGTGCTGCTTTAGAATTAGAGAATACTATAGAAGCATTTAGGAATGCCATAATGCATAGAGTTGATGCCATTGAATTAGATGTTCATCTCTCTAATGATGGCATTCTTATTGTCCATCATGACCCTGTTGTAGTTGATACAGATGGGAAAAAAATAGCCATTAGAGAATTAGATGCAGCGTATGTATCATCATTAATAATAGGAGATAATCAACATATTCCTACCCTTAGGGAGGTTCTGACCCTTATAAAAGAGACGTGTAATTATCCACTTACGCTATTTGTAGAGATTAAAGTTGATGAAAATAAACAAAGGTATCCTCTTATAGAAGAGAAAGTTCTTGCTTTATTAGATGAATTTTCTATGATAAAGAACTCACTTGTTCTTTCTTTTGATTTTCCAACACTCACTACAATAAAAAGCCTAGATAGTGAAATACATACAAGTGCTCTCATTTCTAAAACTTACCTCAAGAAAGTTGGGGTAAATGATGTGGGTGAGATAATTGAGGACCTGCTTACCCTCAAGGTCTCAAGTGTAGGAATAAAAGATGCCTACATTAGTAGCACATTGATAGAGGCTCTTCACGGTGAGGATATTCTTGTTGGGGTGTGGACGGTAAATACTGAGAGGCAGATGAAGAAATTCATTAATTTGAATGTTAATTTTATTACAACTGACGATCCTGTATTATTAATGAG
This sequence comes from uncultured Spirochaetaceae bacterium, assembly GCA_964481535.1. Classification (GTDB taxonomy): domain Bacteria; phylum Spirochaetota; class Spirochaetia; order Sphaerochaetales; family Sphaerochaetaceae; genus SABI01. The sequence continues at coordinate 4,859 of CAYZUR010000147.1, forward strand.
AGTTCTTAGATAGGGGTGAATTATCTAATAATTTGTTGTTTCTTATAGGATGTGTAGCCCTTGAAGATAACTCTTTTTCCATATTCAATAATAGTTGACACTTTATCCATAATTGAGACTATAAAACTCTCTGCATACACAGGTCTCTCTTTAGTCTTTGGATACATATGCTTCGTTATGATGTCTGCTTCTTTTCCATTTATACTAAAATAAAGATTTGCATTGGTTAGGGCTATATAGGGATGTTCTTTTCCATGAAGAGAATGATGTTCATCCCCTTTTTTCCTTACTCTCCAGTCATAGAGAAAAAAGTCATGAAGAAGTCCACCTCGAGCACTCGAGACATAATCAAATC
>CAYZUR010000148.1:0-4907 GCA_964481535.1 uncultured Spirochaetaceae bacterium
CCCCCGTAGCCCCCCCCGCTCGTCTTCCCGACAAATTTCCGCCCCCACACTTAAGCGACGACATATGGACTCCTGTGTAAGAGAGAATAGAGAAAATCTATTCTCTCTCTTTCTGCTTTTATAGTATTAAATCAGGATTCTCTGCTCCAAAATGTTTCAAGATTACGATAGGGTCTGAATCAGATGGGTTCTTTATCACGACACCTTTTTTTGCAGCATCTTCACTCACAAAGTATTCATCATAGGTGAGTTGGCCAAAACGAATGAGTGCAGGAGTTTCAATATTGAATTCCCCAAAAGTTCCATGACCTTGTACCACATACATTCCATAGGCTGCACTATCGTAAATAGTGACTTCCGTTCCTGGAAAAACAGTGAGTTCTTTTGCACTAAAGGCACTCGATTTATAGACAATCCATTTCTCTTCATACCCTGCCTTATGCATTTGTTCAACTGGATGGACAGGAAGTGGAGCCATGAAACGATGTTCTGCAAACAATGGATCCACATTCATTTCCCAATCAATTACATCTACAAGGTAGTCAAAGTCCCCCATGTGTTCTGGTGGGGTGTTCTTCCACAACAACTCTTCTTCAATGATTGCATCATTAACTAAGGATTGATACATCGCAAATACATCAGAGGCCATTTGAGGTTCGTAGGTACATAAAGACCCTGGTGCATGGAGAGTTCCTGGGGGAACGTCCCAGCCAGTTCCTGGCACTAATCTATAGGCTGCTGATAAATCAGTAATCTTATTATCACCCTTTGTAAAATTCATCAATGCTTCTTTTACCTGTTCTTTTGTAACTCCTGGTTGAAGCCCAAAGAACGTGTAAGGGAAGTCTCCTCCATGATTGTTTAATTGAGGAGGGAAATAATAGGCTTCCGGTTTACCCATTTGGCCAATCTTTGCAGCATGTTCATCTCGATGATGGATATGATGAGGAAGAGGACCTTTGTTGTCAAAGAACTTAGAGAACATAGGCCACTTACCAAACTTTTCCCATAGGCGCTTTCCAATTAAATCCCCTTTAAGGGCATCAACAGCGTCTTTTAGTAAGAATTGTTTTGTCTCTCCATTATCTTCAAATACACAAAAACTAAGTCCTTCAAATTCTCCAGTTAAAGGGCCATTATCTGCAGGCGTAGTTGAGCTAAACCATCTTTCATCAATTCCACCTCTATTAGACCCTAGGGCATAATAATCATCTGGATGGAGTTTAATTCTTCTCCCTGGGACACAAAACGACCTGGGAACCCAGTTTGGTGCAAGGCGTAATATACCTTTTCCCTTTGAAAAAGCTAATTGAATATCTTTTGCGTTCATATTTTTTTCTCCTTAAAAACGTACTTTAATTAGATTGATCTCTAAGTCTATCGAGAATAACAGCCCCTATAATGAGACCACCTTTCACAACTTGTTGGAAATAGGGTGAAATTCCTAATAAATTCATTCCATTATTAATGACACCAATTAAAAGAGCTCCGATGAGAGTGCCGATAATAGTTCCTCTTCCACCAGAAAGGGATGTTCCCCCAATAACTACAGCTGCAATAACATCAAGTTCATACCCTTGTCCTGCAATAGCTTCTGCTGAATTCAATCGGCTTGTAAGAATGAGAGCACTGAGACCAGAGGCAAGACCAACAATTACATAGACCATTGTTTTATAGAATTTTACATTAATACCAGAGAGGGTTACTGTTTCCTCATTCCCCCCTATCGCATAGGTGTACCTTCCAAGACGAGTATGATTGAGGATGTACCAAGCAATTATTACCGTAACAACGAAGATGATTGCAGGGATTGGGAGACCTAAGAAATACCCACCACCAATTTCTCTAAATGCTGGGGAGAATCCACTTACGGGGTATCCCCTACTATAGATGAGGGTGAGTCCTCGAACTATTGTGAGCATCCCAAGGGTGACAACAAAGGGGGCAATCTTTCCGAGGGTAATAAGAAGACCATTAAGTAAGCCAATTCCTCCCCCAACTAAAATAGCTATCACACCAGCTATAAAAGGATTAAAATCATTATTTTTCATCAGACCTGCACATATCATTCCAGAGAGGGCAAGAATTGAACCAACTGATAAATCAATTCCACCTGTCAGAATAACAAACGTCATCCCAACAGCGATAACTCCATAGATGGAGGTTTGTCTGAAGATGTTTAATATATTGTTCACTGTAAAAAAGTATGGGGAAAGAAAAGACAACCCTATACAAATTAAGAAGAATACGATTAATACTCCATTATTCTTCACTGTCTGTTTCATATCTATAGTTCTACTCATAACAAAAACCCTCTTTTATTTTTAATTTATTAGGCATGCTTTTTCTCATGCAATCCTAAAGAATACTCCATCACTTCTTCTTCACTAAGCTGACCACGGGTAAATTCTTTGACAATCTTTCCTTCAAATACAATTGCAACTTTATCACTTATATTCATAATCTCTGGGAGTTCTGAACTAATCATGATAACAGCGGCACCTCGGTTAGCAAGATTTTGCATAAGTTTATATATTTCAACTTTCGCACCAACATCAATACCACGAGTAGGTTCATCAAAAATATAGACATCGCATTCACGAATAAACCATTTAGCAAGAACTACTTTTTGTTGATTCCCACCCGATAAATTCTTCACCAATTGTCTCACCGAAGGAGTTTTGATGTTCATGCTATCTATCATCTTATTTACTTCGGTGGTAATTTTTTTTCTCTGTAGAATACCTGCCTTCGAAAAGAGGTCTAGAACTGCGAGTGCTGCATTATCAAAAACAGACATACCCATAATAAGCCCTTGTTGTTTTCTCTCTTCAGGAATAAGCCCTATCCCTTTACGAACAGCGTCCTGGCAGTTTTTAATTGTAACACTCTCACCATTAATAAAGACATCTCCACTATTTTTCTTACGATAGCCAAAAATGGTTTGCATAATCTCTGTTCTTCCGGCACCAACGAGTCCAATAAACCCAAATATTTCACCACTAAGGGCAGAAAAAGAGAGGTCTTTACAGATCCCTTTCTTCGTAAGGTTTTTAACTTCAAGGGCAGGGTTCCCTGGAAGAGAAGTATATTGGGGGTATTGCTCTTCAAGAACTCTACCCACCATGTGCTTCACCATCTCGTCATTACTCATTGCACCCCGTTTTTTAGTAACAACATGCTGACCATCTCTCAAAATAGAAATTCTATCTGCAAGGTGGTGTACTTCTTCAAGTCGGTGTGAGATATAAATAATAGAAACTCCATCATTTTTTAATTTAGCAATAATTTCAAATAGTTTGTCGACTTCATTGCCTGTAAGGGCTGCAGTTGGCTCATCCATTACAAGAATGTCTGCTTGTAAAGAGAGAGCTTTTGCAATTTCAACAATTTGTTGATACGCAGCACCGAGAGAAATAACTTTCTGATCTACATCAATATCGAGATTGAATGGAACAAGAAGATCTTTGGTCATCTTCCGCATTTTTTTCCAATCAATTCCTCCTATTTTATTAAGAGGTTCTCTCCCAATAAAGATGTTTTCAGCAACAGTGAGATAAGGAATAAGGTTTAATTCTTGGTAAATGACCCCTACTTTTTGCTTAATCATTTCACTCACACCAGTTGTTACTACTTTCTCACCGCGTAATATTAAGTCCCCCGAATCTGCTTTATATAAACCAGAAAGAATTTTCATTAAAGTAGACTTACCTGCTCCGTTTTCGCCAACGAGAGCATGTAATTCTCCTTTATATAAATCAAAATTTACATCTGATAGAGCTTTTACTCCGGGAAAGGTTTTGGTGATTCCGTTCATTTCTAATATTGGATTCATCCACTTCTCCTTCCTATATTATAAATAGGGGCTGTATTCACAGCCCCTTATTGTGGAAAATTTCGATTATTCAGTTACTGGTAGTGGATTAATATACTCAACAGCTTTTGCAGGTTTAGCACCAGTTTTAATAAAGTTTACTAATACGTCTAAAGCTTTGCTTGCTTGTTGTCCAGGGAACTGGTCAATAGTTGCATCTAATTTGCCTTCACTCATGTAAGAGAAAGCATCAGTTGTTGCATCAAATCCGATAGTTACTTTTGAAGCAGGATCCATACCAGCTGATTGCATTGCTTCAATTGCACCAATGATCATTTCATCATTAGCACCAAACACTGCATCAAATGCAGGATACGCTTGCATTAAGTTTTCCATTACGTTTTGAGCTTTTGAACGAGAGAAATCTGCTGTTTGGCTTACAATAATTTGAACGCTTGATGAATTAATTATTTCATCAAATCCAGCTTTTCTATCAAGTGCAGCAGAAGAACCAGGGGTTCCTTCTAATTCAATAACTGTGCCTTTTCCACCAAGTTGTTCAATGATAAATCTTGCAGCGGCTCTTCCACCTTCTACGTTATCAGCACCAATATGAATTAAGACTTTATCAGTATTTGCTTTTCTATCAACAGTAACAACAGGGATTCCAGCTGCAACAGCAGCTTCAATTGCTGGAACTAGAGAATCTGTAGTCATTGGAGAGAGAAGAATTCCATCAACTTTTTGAGCGATGAAGTTTTCTACAGCAGACATTTGAACTGATGATTGGTTTTGTGAATCATGTGTTCTGAGTTCTACTCCGAGAGTCGCAGCATAAGCAAGAGCTTCTTCTTGCATAGTAACGAAGAATGGAAATTGTAGACCAGGAACGGTCATTCCGATCACAATACCATCTTTTTCTTCAGCTTGGCCAGCTGCAAAAGCTGTAAAGCCCATCATCAATAAAACCATCATGACAATTAGTAATTTTTTCATAACATACTCCTTTAATGTATCGTTATTAGTTAATAGTAGAATAACACAAAAATATGAGTTGTCAATATGAAATCGTTTGCACAATCGTTTTCATGAC
>CAYZUR010000148.1:4917-5209 GCA_964481535.1 uncultured Spirochaetaceae bacterium
CATGACAATTAGTAATTTTTTCATAACATACTCCTTTAATGTATCGTTATTAGTAGAATACCACAAAAACATGAGTTGTCAACATGAAATCGTTTGCGCAAACGATTTCATAGCTATTTTTCCTTGACTTCTCTATAAAACCAAGCTAGCCTCAGAGGTATTAGGAGAGCTTTTAATGATTTATCCCCCACCTATTACAGAACATGAGTTTTTAGCTAAGTTAACTCATCTAAGACGAGTCCTTTCTCAATATGAATCAAACTCTATATACCTAGAATCTGAAGGGGCAATG
>CAYZUR010000149.1:0-5208 GCA_964481535.1 uncultured Spirochaetaceae bacterium
AGAAGTTGAACCATTTGTTCACTACCATCAAATCCAAATACAGCAATTTTACCTGCTTTTCCTGCGTTCTTTACAGCCATAGTAGAACCAATTGTACCACCTTCATTAGCAGCAAAAATAAGATTAATATCACTATGTGCTGTGAGGATATCTCCAGCAACGGTAATAGCCTTATCTTGCATCCATGCATCTTGATCGGTTACTACGGTAACACCAGGAAGGGTTTTAACTTGATCTAAGAATCCATTACTTCTAGCACTTGATTGTTCTGGAAGCAGTGTTTTGAATTGAACTATTGCAATTTTTGCTTTCCCACCAAAATTTTGTTTAATATAGGTTGCAGCAGCCTTACCAACGGTTGAGCCTAAGTTGTAGTTATCAGAAGTAAATGCACCTGTTAAGAAAGGTAGGTTAAATTCATGGTTACTAATACCAATCAAAAGGCCTTTATTCGCGGCATCTGTAAGAACTTTTAGAGATGCTTCTTCACTAATTGGGGAAATTGCAACACCTTTGTATCCTTGAGTTACATAGGTATTCAAAAATTCGGACTCTTTAGCTGCATCACCATTTGTATTTCCTGGATAGAAATCAAAGCCAGCTTTTTCAGCAGTATCTCTGTATCCAAGTTGTAATAGTTTCATGAATTGATCTTCCTGAAACACGACTCCAGCCACTTTAGGTTTGTTTGTTTCTACTTGTGCAGCTGCAAATACTTGACCGCCAACCACAAGAATAATTACTAGCACGAAAAGAACACTTAATGTCTTTTTCATCTCATTCCTCCTTATTCATTTACCCTGCACTACGGCAGAGATCTTCATACTTAAGATTAAGAATCTATCGATCCTTTTTTTAATCGTAAAATCACGACCATTGCGTGTGTGCCTGACTCATTGATGTAGGTATGTTCTCCAAAACTTGCAGGAATCACGCACGATTGTAATCGTTCAATTGTTGTTCTATGAGAAGGGTCACTGTTACTCACTATGGTAACACGTTCTCCTTCGGTCAGGGTAACTATTTGCATAAAGCGATTATGAGTATCACCTTGTGCCTCTTTTTCCATAAAGATACGTTCAATATGAAAAGGCATTTCATCTATTGTAGAGTACTGATCTTTTCGAAATTTTCCATTCCCATCTACAGCAAGAGGTCGAGCTCTATGGTGAGAGCGTACCCTATCTTCACGTATCCATTTTTGGTTGTCAAAAGAGTGTTCTAGGTGCATTTTCATTGGATTCGCTGTCATACTCTTACTCGTGTCGTCCCATGTGTGGCGAGCAAAGTCGTAGGTGAAAAAAGAGTATTCAGTCCCCGCAACACTAGGGCCAGTATCCATCTCTAGGATCATCTGGTTTCCTCCATGTCCATGAGTCGTCCCTGGGGGAATAAGGAAAAGGTCTCCCACATTAGTATCCCATCGTTTAATGAAATCTTGCCAATGAGGAATCTCTTTTATATTCTGCGATTCTCGAGTGAGTCTTTCCCACGCTTCTAAGTCTGCACTCTCGCGGTATCCCATCCATGTACAAGAGCCTTTATAGGATTCAACAATGTAATATGTTTCATAGCGACCAAGTGGTTCATTAAAATGCTGCTGTACATACTGGCTACTTGGATGGTTGTGAATAGGCATGCTTGACCTTTCATAACTGACAGGTTCAGGAAAATACCCGTCATCTAACCACACTTGAAGAGGAAATAGATCAGGATACATTTTATCAACATATTCACCCACTAGTTGCTTTGGACGTTGCATAATATTTTGCGTTGGAATGTTTATTGGTGCCCCGAGCCCTATATCAATGAGGATACTTAGCTCAATTCCAGATAATTCATTCCAAGCATTACATTCTAGCCCTTCAATTTGCCACAAATCTCTATACCTATAGGCTCCCCAAGGGCCTGGTTGCATAATCTTTACTTGCTTTATCGGGTATGTAACGATCTCATCTATCATCGCCTGATATGCTTCTTGGCTCAACATTTTTAATTCACCACTTACAGTGGCGTCAATATAGTAATCCATCGTAGTTAAGAGGTGTTTTTTATGGCGGTAGAGGAGATAAAAATCACTATAGTAATACTGTTTCCAAGCATAAGAAGGATCAGCTTCACTATGCCCAAAAGGAATAAGTTTTCCACCCCACATCTTCCATAACATAGGTTGCATAGTAAAATCAGCATAAAGGATTAGGTCATACATTGGGATAAGTTCTGGAACACAGGAACCAGAACCTAGTATCAATAATACATCTTTAGAACTTTTGTAGTTGAGTAACTCATTAATAGAGCTGGTATTTAATAAATCAGAGAGAACTCCACTCTCATTCACCCAACCAAAACTGGGGTCTTCTGTAATATATGTTTTCGCATATGCATCTAATTTGGGTTGAGAAATGAAAAGAGTAGCTGCCGATATTGTCTCGATGGTAAGACCGCGAGCGTGTACTTCGTCTTCTATCAAGGTATTAATGTGAGAAAATTCAACTCCATACCAGCCATCAATTGCGAGTATCTTTGTTTTTTTTGAATTCTTACTCATCAATGCATCAATAACTGAGATAGCAATAGTGGAATTTCCAACATGCGCGTCAAGCAACAATTTTTTATCTAATGTAACAGTATTCATAGCATTAATTCTATTTTCATAGAGTGGCATAAAGACCTCCTATGCTTACCTATTCCGTGTGTTAATTCTAAGGCTACAAATTATAGCCGTCAACAGTTGAATATTTGCATTTACTGGTATAAAATCACACTATGAGTATAAGAATACCTTTAGGGGGAATCCCTACAGTATTTCAAGCTGGACTGAGCCTGCACGGCCATCATAGAAAAGAACAATTTCTTATGAACGATGTGTGGGGCTTGCATGTCTATTTTTATTCTGGAACGCTGAGGTTAGAAGGGAATGATTTCTCAATTTCTTCGGGAATGGCGAGTTTAACACCCCCAAACACCCCCCTTGAATGGGAATTCCCTAATCATGCACCCCATTATTATGTCCACTTTGTTCCAAGCGTATCATTAGATGATCCTCTTCATGAGTATACATTCAACATAATGAATGGTCCTTTTGAACGATTTGATACAATTGTGAGAAACATGGAGGTCATTGGGAGTAATTACCAAAAGAATCCTCTTAAAGCACAGGTGTGTCTGTGGAATCTATTGTGGAATATCTACGATACAGATACTCAATTAGAGGAGATTCTAGCATTACTTCCTTCTAGTGTTCAAATTGTAGTGAGCTATATAGATCAACACTATAGTATGCCTCTGGTAATAGATGAATTAGCTTTGTACTCGGGAGTGTCTCACAATTACTTGATTTTGTTATTTAAAAAGCATTTTGGTTGTACAATAGAAGCATATATACGGCGTAAAAGATGCCAGCAGGCAGAGTTTCTCTTACGCCACTCTTCTTTAGCAATTAAATCGATTGCTCAGGCAGTAGGGATTCCAGATATTAACCATTTTAATAAAACTATACGAAAAGAATTTGGTATTGCTCCTTCAAAAATAAGGATCTCTCCATCTACGTATTCAGCACATACGATACAAAGAATCCTTTAGCTATAATCAGAAACCAATACATGTAATGGTGCTTCATCCTCTTCAATTGCTGGAAAGCGTCCTACTTCTTCATAAAATTTATTATCTCTTACATCATCGTTCACTAAACTCACTTCTCCTACCAATGTAGTTCCTTTTTCAGCCCAAAATCGGTGGTACATAAAGGGTTTCAAACAGATACTTTCACCCACACTAAGGCGCACAATATCTCCTGCTTTCAAAGTTCTTGTTATTCCATCTATTGATACGGTCACATCTTCAGGACTGAGTTTTTCATCTTTTGTTGCTACATAGAGTTGAATGCAAAGTTCGCCTCCCCCTCTGTTAATGATATCTTCCATCTTAAGGGAGTGAAAATGCATTGGTGTTTCTTGGTGTGGCTGCACTATCATTATTTTTTCTGCATACATTTTATCTGATGAGAGAGAGGTGTTCCCATTTCGTAAGGTAAAAAGAAATAATCCTCTTTTTTCAAAATTTCCTGATCCAAAGTCGGTTATATCCCATCCAAGCATATTCTCTTTAATTTCATCTATCTCAGAACCACATGATTCCCACTCTTTTGGAGTCCAAAAAGCCCAAGGTGGTAAACTCCATGAATGTGTTGCTAAGAATTCTTTTGCTTCACGTAGGATTACATTGATTTCACTTCTTTTCATCTGTTCCTCTTTTAGTATTTGGTATGTTTTTTCCTATATTCATTGACAGTTTCCACCATAGCAATAAATCCTTCTGGTGGAACATAATCAGCTATTTGATTTCCTGAACCAATAGCGATTCCTCTCTTTCCTTCACAAAGAGAGAGTATTTCATTCACATATCTTTTTATTGAAGCAGGTGTTTCAACGCATAATACGTTCATATCTATTCCACCAAAGTTTCCTATACGATCTCCATATTTCTCAACCCAAGTAGAAAATGGTGCTATTGTATCTTCATTAGAGTGTTTAGCATTAATACCTACCGCAATAATATCTTCCATTACAGAAAAAATATTTCCACAACTGTGCAATAAGAAGGGTTTTTTAAAGGAATGAATTTCTTTTATAATTTTTCCATACTCCACCACTATATTTCGACGAATAACATCTGGCTGTAGAAGTGTAGACGTTTTAAATCCTAGATCATCTCCAAACCTACATACCGCGTACATATCGGAATACTTAAGGAGAAATTCTTTCCAAATTGAGACAAACATCTCTCCAACTTTTTTAAAGAGGAGATTATAAGCATCTTCATCATCTACCATAAGGTAGGCAAGTTCTGTAAATGGGACAAAATCCTGAACTGTTTCAAATATTCCATTCCCGACTCCCCCCACACATTTCATTCCAGGGGGCAATTGAGATGCTAATGCATCAAAATAGGGTGAAAAACGGGCAAAATACTTACTCACCATTTCATTCCAAGGGAATTGGAGGATATCTTTTTCATTTGAAAATAAAGATTTACCACGCCCCATGAGCCCTTCTCCGTTTTGTATGAGTTCAACAACACATCCTTCAAAAGGGACTACATCATAGCCATACCCTTTAAGGAAATGAGTATAGCGCTTAAAAAATTCACGTTTATCTTTTTTATCCCCTTCTAATAAAGCACTACTTGAACTCATAGTGATTGTATCAA
>CAYZUR010000150.1:0-3246 GCA_964481535.1 uncultured Spirochaetaceae bacterium
ATAGCTATTTGCAACTATGAGCGTTTCCATTGGGATAGTATTATCAATTGTTCTTTCTACTGAAAATGTATATTGAGAGGTATTATTGTTAAAAAGAGATGATGCACTAAACTGGAGTTGAGCATGAACTGATTCTCCGGCTATGCCAATTATTGAGATAAACTGACCACCCCAGAACGTCCCGAACAACCAGGTTCCTCGTGTTGTAGCGGTCCTCACAATAGTAATCTCAACAACAGCATATTCATATTTATGTTTGTAAATAGGACCATTAGTTCCATCATAAGTAGCGGTATTCCCATTATAGGTAAAACCAGGTCCATTTTCTGTGAGAAGCTCATTCCCTGCTCCTGGAATAGTAAGAGTAGCACTTGGGCTTACGATCACATCATTAGTACTCGTGTGATTTACAAGAGTACTATTATTACGTCTTTTCCCCTTTATTCTAAGGACAAAATAGATTTCTCTCCATTCAGTATTCGAGTTCTCTCTTATGAGATAGAATTTATTATTAGAACCCCCTGATGCCGTTTCTCCGTCATTTCTCCACACAAGTTGTGTTTCATCGCCAGTATAAATGAGTCTGCCAGCGTATCCTGGTAAAGAGGGATACGAGCCAGAAGTAAAGGTCCCTGAATCAGAACTATTAATAGAGAAGCCATTCAAATTTGCACCATTTCTATCATATATAAGAGAGTCAGAAAATATAGGAGTAGCTATAACAAGGAGGAAAAATAGAAAAATTATACTTTTTTTCTTAATTAAAAAAATCATGATAATAGTATAATAAAGATTTAGTTATGACACAAGACGCTAATTTTATAGAAAAAATGCCTATTTTCCTATAAAAACAACCATTTAAACACTCTGTTTTAGCGATAGCACACTTTTAAGAATAACAATTGTATAATTATTAAGATTATTGCATAATGAATAAATCAAATTAATGGGGGTTAATATGAAAAAAACATTATTACTAACCTTGATTGTTGCACTTATTCTACCAATGGCTTTATTTGCTGCTGGTGCAAAAGAGACAACCACAGGTTCTCAAGATGGATCAAAAATGGGAGGAGTTCTTGTTTTTGGACGCTCAGGAGATTCAGTAAGCTTAGACCCAGGTCGAGAAACTGATGGTGAATCATTCTATGCTACAACAGCAGTGTATGATACCTTAGTTGAATTCGTTGCTGGTGAAACTGCAGTGAAACCTGCTTTAGCAACAAGCTGGGAAATCGCTGATGGCGGTCTAACTTGGACATTCAAGCTTCGCCCTGGAGTAAAGTTCCATGATGGAACTCCACTTAATGCAGAAGCAGTTGTCTTTAGTTTTGTACGCCAATTCAAAGAAGACCATCCTTTCTATAGTCAAGGTCCTTGGAAATATTGGGGTTACATGGATATGGATAGCATCGTAAAAGATGTTGTTGCAATCGATGATCTCACTGTTCAATTTCAATTGAAGAAAGTTGAAGCACCATTTTTAGCTAACCTTGCTATGGACTTTGCATCAATTGTAAGCCCAACAGCAGCTGCAAAATATGGCGATGATTATAAAAACAATCCAGTTGGAACAGGTGCATTCAAATTTGTTTCATGGACAAAAGATTCTGACATCGTATTTGAAAGAAATACTAACTATTGGGATGGCCCTGTATACTTAGATCGTTTGATCTTAAAAGTAATACCTGATGCAACATCACGTTGGCTTGCTCTTCAAAAAGGTGAAGTAGACCTCATTGACTTCCCTTCAGCAGAAGACATTCCTGCTATGCGTGCTGACAAAGATATTCAATTAATCCAACAAGCTGGATTAAATGTAGGTTATCTTGCCCTTAATACTCAAAAGAAACCTTTTGATAACAAATGGGTACGTCAAGCAATGAACTATGCAATTGACCAAACTGAAATTGCATAGTTCATTGCTTGACGTACCCATTTGTTATCAAAAGGTACGTCAAGCAATGAACTATGCAATTGACCAAACTGAAATTATTGCTGCGGTCTACGGAGACCAAGGCCAAGTTGCAAAGAACCCACTTCCACCAACAATCTGGTCATACAATGATGACATTAAAGATTATGGATATGATCCAGCAAAAGCAATAGAACTTTTAAAGAAAGCTGGATATGCTAATGGATTTGACATGGAACTTTGGGCAATGCCAGTAGCTCGTCCTTACAACCCTAATGCTCGTAAAATTGCTGAAATCATGCAAGCACAACTCGCAAAAGTTGGTATCAATGCTAATATCATAAGTTACGAATGGGGTACATATCTTGATAAAACAGATATGGGCGAACACCAAGCTGCTATGTTAGGTTGGACAGGTGATAACGGAGACCCAGATAACTTCATGTGGGTACTTTTATCTGCTCCTGCGGCAGAACTTCCAGCTGGAAACATCGCTTTATGGAAAGATGCTAAATTCACAGAATTAACAAAGAAAGCAAAAGAAACAACAGACCAAAATGAAAGAACTAAGTTGTATCGTGAAGCACAAGTTGTGTTCCATGAAGAAGCACCTTGGGTTCCTATTGCTCACTCTGTTGTCACAGTCCCTGCAAAAGAGAATGTAAAGAACTTTGTTATCTATCCTACAGGAAAGCGCGTGTTCAAACATGTATATTTAGAAAACTAGGGAACTGTGTAATGTAAATAATTACTCACACCTTATTCACCCCCTATTAACTAGGGGGTGAATGCCCTTTATCTCTCAACAATGGAGTACCATACTATATGTTTAAACACATATTCAAACGTTTATTACTATTACTTCCTACTATCTTAGGAGTTGTCACATTAGTATTTTTTATGATAGCTCTTGCTCCCGGTGACCCGGCTCGGGTAATGCTCGGTGAGAGAGCCAATGCTGAACAGGTAGCTAAACTACGAGTTGAATTAGGGTTAGACAAACCCCTTATTCAACAATATGGGTTGTATTTATCACGAATCGTACGTCTTGATCTAGGGAAATCTATTGCTAGTGGGCAACAGATTGCTAGCGAAATACGAGATCGTTTTCCTGCAACGATTGAACTTGCTCTATGGGCAATGATTTTTGCTTCTGTTATTGGAGTTGTTCTGGGGGTGACAAGCGCTATACGGCGTAATACCTGGGTCGATTACACGACAATGGGGGGAGCCCTTGTTGGGGTTTCAATGCCAGTCTTCTGGTTAGGACTTGTTCTCATTATGATTTTTTCAGTGTGGCTTGATTTACTTCCTACTGGAGGAAGAATCAA
>CAYZUR010000150.1:3256-5204 GCA_964481535.1 uncultured Spirochaetaceae bacterium
ACATACGATACTTTTTTACCCCAATAACAAACTTCTATGTTCTTGATGGCCTTATTTTATGGGTCACCAAAGGAGATCCTAAGTTTTTCATCTCAGCAGTTCAACATTTAATACTGCCAACAATTGCTCTTGGTACTATACCTCTTGCCATTATTGCAAGAACTACCCGTTCTTCAATGCTTGAAGTATTGCAGCAAGATTATATTAAAACAGCCAGAAGTGCTGGAATAAAAGAGAGAAGGGTTATTTACCGCTATGCATTACGTAATGCACTACTTCCAGTTATTACTGTTATAGGACTCCAATTTGGACTTTTATTGTCTGGAGCCATTCTTACTGAAACAGTATTTTCTTGGCCTGGAATAGGAAAGTGGATCTATGTAGCTATTGGAGCTCGTGATTACCCTGCTGTGCAAGGTGGAATTATCTTTATTTCAACCTTTTTCGTACTCATTAACTTAGTTGTAGATATTCTCTACTCAGTAGTTAATCCAAAAATTAGATTTCAATAAGGATGTAGGAGATGAAAGTTAAGAAAATTACATCACCAGATGTCATAAAAGATCCTACTCCCTTACAAGAGACATGGTATCATTTAAAGAAAAACAAAGGGGCGATGGTCGGACTAACCATTATTTCAATCTTTGTCTTTATGGCAATCTTTGCTCCGTTAGTTTCCCCTTTTGACCCAGTTGCCCAAGTAATAGAAGATAGGAAAACCCCTATGTTTACTAATGGCCATATTTTTGGAACAGATGATCTTGGGCGTGATATGCTCTCCCGTATTATTTATGGAGCGCGTATTTCGATGGCTATTGGAGTAGTTTCAGTTGGAATATCACTGTTCTTTGGAATTATGATTGGAGTTACTAGTGCTTATTTTGGTGGTTTATATGACAAGATAGTGATGAGAATTATCGATATAATGCTTGCTTTTCCCTATATCTTACTCACTATTGTTATTGTCTCCATTCTAGGACCATCGTTACTAAATGCAATGATAGCTATTGGAATATCACAAATACCACGATATGCAAGGGTTGTGAGAGCCTCTGTATTAGCAGAAAAAGAAGCTGATTATGTATTAGCTGAAAGGGCACTGGGGGCTGGAAACTTTGAATTAATGTTTTTGACTATCCTCCCTAACTGCTTATCTCCAACAATTGTTCAAGCAACACTAGGAGTTGGGGAAGCAATATTGAACTCTGCTGGACTCTCATTCCTTGGTCTAGGAGCTCAGCCTCCCACACCAGAGTGGGGACTCATGATAGCAAGTAGTAAAGAGTTTATTACAAACGCATGGTGGATTGTTACTCTCCCTGGTATTGCTATTTTATTAGCAGTTCTAGGCTTTAACTTGTTTGGGGATGGATTAAGAGATATCCTCGACCCAAAAATGAGAAATTAGAAGGAACCTACATGGAAATAAAAGATAAAGATGTATTGCTCTCAATGGAAAACTTAAATTTCTCTTTTACTACTCAACGAGGAGTAGTGAAGGCTGTACGAGAGTTATCATTATATATAAAAAAAGGGGAAACCCTCACATTAGTTGGTGAATCTGGATGTGGTAAAAGTGTCACAGCTCATGCTATTAATCAACTAAATCCAATGCCACCTGGAAAAGTAGAGAGTGGGAAGATATTCTTTAATGGAGTTGATCTATTAACACTGAAAAAGTCAGAAATTGAAGCATTACGAGGAACACAAATCTCTATGATTTTCCAAGAACCTATGACGGCTCTTAACCCTGTCTTTACTGTTGGCTCACAAATTGCCGATGTCTTTATGACCCACCAAAACATGGGGAAAAAAGAGGCGATGGAAAAAGCATTAGAATTGTTTAGACTTGTTAAAATTCCAGCACCTGAGCGGAGGATACACGCCTATCCCCATCAATTATCTGGTGGAATGAGACAACGTGCTATGATAGCAATGGCCCTTGCTT
>CAYZUR010000151.1:0-5173 GCA_964481535.1 uncultured Spirochaetaceae bacterium
AATTATTACTTTTATAGGTATTTCCAACCGTATATCTCTGTTGATTTAAGTATATGCTATAAATGAGATTAGAGTCAACAATAGTTGATTTCTATTCACATGAGTTGATAGGGTTATTTTTATAAAGGTCACAATAAAGGCCACACGAAAATAGCTATTCAGTGATTTTAAATAACGCTTTTTGAAGAGGGAAGAAACTGGAAGAGTCATAAAAAAATTAAATTCTGAATAAATACAACTTTGGGCTGTATCTAATGCAACTAAGTGTGGCTTTTATAGACAAGTGCTTTGGAACTATAGAGGATAAAAATCTAGCCACTTTATTCTATTCTCTTTATTATAAGTTTTTAAAATCTCTAAATACATACCCATACTATGTAATAAACCTTAAAGGTAAACTTGACTGCGGTTTAATTATATTATAATATACATAGTATAGATATGTTTATATGCTTAATTATAAACTAAGGGAAGGTGCATGACTGATTTATATACTCTCCTACAAGACGGTTTACTCGTAGACAGAACATGGCTTTATCAACATGGTATAAAATCTACAGCGGTGGATTACTATGTACGCTCTGGTGAACTAGAAGCAATTGCTCATGGGGTATATAGAAAACCTGGGCCTAGGTTAAAATGGGAGAACGTACTCTACTCTCTGAATCAATTAGGGTATATCTGCCATGTAGGGCATAGTAGTGCTTTACGCTATCATGGGCTTGAACATTATTTGCAATTAACAGAACAGGAAGAAATCATGCTTTATTGTAATACTCCTCTTCCTTCTTGGATTAATAACATAGATGCTCGCATTATATTTACTATATTGAAGCATAATCCATGTAAAAAGAGTGCTACAGGTATAGAAAATGTTCCTTTTGGAATGTGGGATTGGCCCATTCCCATATCGTCCCCTGAAAGAGCTTTTGTTGAATTGATGAGTACTCTTAATACAAAAGAAGAAATAGAACATGCGAAACTTATGATACACGGGGCTCTGAATTTACGACCTAAGCTTCTTCAAAGTGTTTTAGAATCGTGTGGGAGTGTCAAAGCAAAACGATTATTTATGTGGATGGCTCGTTCAACTGATGCTCTTTGGTATAAAAGAATAGAGACATCATTTATAGATTTTGGAACTGGTAAACGCCAGATTGTTCCCAACGGTGTTCTAGATAAAGAATATATGATAACAGTTCCAAAGGAGGCTTTTGGTGGAGAGACAGAATCGATATTTTAAGCAGGTACAGCTTTTAGTAAAGGTGTTACAGTCAGTGAATGAAAGCTCCTGTTTTGCTCTTAAAGGTGGGACTGCAATTAATCTCTTTCATAGAGAGATGCCACGGCTTTCTATAGATATTGATTTGGTGTATGTCCCTATTGAAAGTAGGGATCGTTCCCTTAGTGAGATTACATTAAATTTCAAAAAAATAGGTGAAAGAATAGTTATACTGATACCACAAGCCAACATCCAATATTCATTTTTACATCAAACAAGTTTTATAAATCGGTTAATAGTCAGAGCAGATAAGACGCTAGTTAAAATTGAAGTTTCTCCGGTATTAAGGGGAACCGTTTATCCAACACAAATCAAACGAATGACTGCAAAAGCAGAAGAATCTTTTGGGTTTGCTGAAATTCCAGTAGTTTCGTTTGAAGATCTGTATGCAGGCAAAATACTTGCTGCATTAGATAGACAACATCCCCGCGACCTTTTTGATATAAAAGGATTGTTTGAGAATGAAGGAATGACAGAGAATTTGAAGGAATCATTCATAGTGTATTTAATTTCTCATAATAGGGGTTTTCTTGAAATACTTAATCCAAATTTTCTTGATATCGAACAATTATATAACACTGATTTTGTAGGAATGACGACTGGGCCCATAGAGATGAAAGATTTAATTAAAGCACGTTCTCATCTCGTTGATACTATTAATAGCATGCTCAGTTATCAAGATAAGCAATTTCTCATTAACTTTAAATTAGGCAAACCTGATTGGTCATATTTTAGTGTTCCTCATATTAAGAAATTACCAGCAGTGAAGTGGAAGATTCATAATTTGAATCAACTGACAAATATAAAGAGAGAACAAATGGTGAATGCTCTTGTGGAATACTTTGAGGCAAATGGAAAAAAGACATAATCATATGAGTCTTTAAGTAATAGATGTAGTTTAGGAGTCAAGAAATAGGCTTCTATCTCAGTTCGCAGCCCACTTAGAACTCCCTAAATATCCTAATTGAAAATTGTTTAGTGCTGTTGATGGCATGGAAATAATAGATTTAGTATTATTCAAAGGTACTTGTTTACTATTTGAAATACATCCCTTGGCAAATTACTGGATTTTCCATACATACATAAATACATCTAACAGTTACTTGTGCTACATGCATACATCGAAGAGAATGAATTTATAGATTTAGCTAAACAGAAGTATTTGATTATCGCAGAAAAATGAGAAAAAAGAATATCTGCATAAAAGAAAAAGCACCTATACTTCATTTTGAAAATAGATGCTCATTTGGGCAGTACTGGATTTGAACCAGCGAATTCTACTATGCAAGGTGCTAATTTCGTTAATATGTAGTAAAGGGTTTATGGATTTTTACAGCCTTATTTTACTCTATGTTACTACAATGGAATAAAATAGTAAGTATCAGATAAAATAAAGTTACTCTAAGTTTCTCCAAAGTATTCGATATAAAACCTGTTTTACATACCCTTTTACATACCCCGATATAAACCTTTTTCAAGTATTCACTAATTTGATGTTCTTGCAAAAATTGTCCAAACTTATCTTTGGAAGAAAACTCTTGAGCCATAATTTGTCTGAGATCTTCTATTATTGCTGTGGTGATGTAAAAACACAGAGATGTTATCAATATTTTAGTATGAATTCAGGAATAAAGGACACCTATTCCATGATAAGAGCTTTTCCGTATTTTAAAAAGAATGAGCCATCTTATGAAATGTCCATTAGTTTTCTCAACAGTTGAGTGGGCCTTAAAACGTTGCTTTTCCTTAGAAATTAATATTCTTTTCTTTTTTATCTCTTAGTAGAACAGATAATAGGGATTTCCTCTTAAGAAGTTATGTGTTCCTTTTGTATCATAGGCACTATCCATTAATATGCATGAATAATTTTTACTATTTGAGTAAAAATTAACCGCTATAGAATCTGTTGAAGCTTTTCTAATTGAGATAGAAAGAACTCCTTGTGCCACATTTCAAGTGAAGGTTGTTCTGATACTGGAACAAACCGTCTTACATCTTCTTTTGCATATTTCCAGTCGATTGAATTTATTTTTATTTTCATTTCTTGTAACAGCCATGTTTTGTCAACAAGAATTGATGTATTTTGCCAAGGGCCATATTGGTTTATTGCTGATGAAAGTAGTTCGAAATTGACTTTCACACGATTGCTTGTGTACCAAATGAAGTCATACCAATCACGTCCTTTAAGGTAGCCTCTACATAGCAGTGCATGTATTTTCCCCGCAAAAAGACTAATAGTATCTTGAGCTGTAACCATTGAAGCAAAAGGAAAGTCTAAGTATTTTGTCTCATAGCTACTACCAGGTGGAGGATTTGTATCTATTTCTAATTTTATATAAATTTTCGGCATTAAGCTCACTTTTCCTACATGCTCTAATGTGAGTATTTTCCCAATAGAGTTATCTTTTAAAAAGGCTTGTTTTACTGCGGCCCCTGCTTTGTTTCGGTCTGTAATTTCCATTTCATACCCAAAAGTTTTTAATTCATCACGTACATGTGTGAGGTGATCTAATAATTTGAAATTAGTGTTAGGTTCTTTTAAAACGAAGTCTAGGTCTTCAGAGAATCTATTCGATCCATAGAAAATTCGTAGACAGGTACCTCCTTGAAATGCTGCATATTCGAATAAGGTTCCACGGCTTAGAGAGGCAAGAATAACCTCTTGGGTTATTTCTCTAATTGCTTGTAGTTCTTCAATATCTGTTTTACAGGAGTACATTGCCAATCGTTGCTGAATTATTTGAATACTCATATGCTTACCTCACTCATCCATGCTTTAAGGAATCTTTTGATTCTACCGCTATGATAATTTTCCATAATAGCTTTAATTTCAGTTTGTTCAATATTAAAAAATATCTCTTCATCTAGTCGAAGACTCATCATCGGCTCGGCAAGATTTTTCCAGTTCAACATATGTACATACAAATACTCTGCTAATGCTTTAACAGGAGAGGCCATAAAGAAGATATTTTCGTTATCATCTTTAATTCTTTCCACACCAAGATGAAAGATATCTTGAGGTATTCGTTTATAGCTAAATAAGCCCAAAGGAGTATTGAAATCTTTTCCATTGTTAAAGCTTGCACAGGTGATTGCATATACGGCTTCAGGAATGAGACCATGATAGCTAAGAGCACTTTCCATGCTAATGTAACTTGGTCCATATACTCTTTGCGCTAATGAGTACACGCTAATAGGATTTCTTTGGAGTTCAAGAGAAAGACAATAAAGACCTCTACGAATATTAATAATTTCTTCGTTAGCAATTGCTCGTTTAATAAGACCATGCTGACTATATTTAGTCCCACCAATAGCAGTAGTGATCTCTGATTGAGTAAAGACGCCATGAGAATGTTTAAAAAAGTATTCTGTTAATCTATTCATATTTTCAACATATAGTCATTATGTGACTACTTATATAAAATATATGATATAATTCAATATGTCAACTCTTTGTATTGAGTAATGGATAATTTGTATTGAGTAATGGATAATTTGTATTGAGTAATGGATAATTTACAAAAAAAGATACATATTAAGTTTTAGAATTGTTACTTACTCTTTATTAATAGTTGTCCATAAGATTGTAATTATAATGGAGAGGGCGCACGAAGAGTAAGTAATTTCGTTTCAGTGATGCCATAAAGGAGGTTCTAAAACTTGTTGTTGCAATAGGTTTGGTAACAGTGTAGGTCACAGTTAAAAATTTATGTGTATTTCAGATAATTTGTAGTCTCTCTAACCTCATACTAAATATGAGGTTAGAGATTGGGCAGTACTGGATTTGAACCAGCGACTTCTACCATGTCAAGGTGCTAATTTCGTTAATATGTAGTAAAGGTATCATGGCTTTTTACAGCTTTATTTTACTCTATGTTACTACAATAGAAT
>CAYZUR010000152.1:0-5139 GCA_964481535.1 uncultured Spirochaetaceae bacterium
CAAAATAATCAGGTTTCTTCTCACCTGGATGAGCTTTTACCCATTCATCATATACTGCAACACGCTCAATGTTAGAGCCCATTCTTCCAACTCGTTCCCATTCCCAAAAATAATATGGTTCAATTCCCGTACTCGTGTTCACCATAGTTCCGGTTGTTCCAGTTGGAGCTTGAGTAAGAAGGGTAACGTTTCTCATCCCTTTCTCTCTAATTAATTCTCTTACCTCTTGGGGCATTTCAAGCATGAATCCACTCATGAGGAATTTTTCTGCATCAAAAAGGGGGAAAGATCCTTTCTCTTGGGCAAGATTAGCACTTTCAGTGTACGCTTCAACACAGATGAATTTAAAAAGCTTGTCAATAAATTTAAGAGATTTAGGACTTCCGTACGCTAGTTCAAGACGAATAAGCATATCAGCAAGACCCATTGTACCAAGCCCTAACCTTCTTTCTCCTTGCTGTTGCACTCTGTTCTCTTCATAGAAATAGGGAGTGTCATCAATGACATTATCTAAAAATCGAACAGAAGCTCGTACAGCTCTTCCAAGTTCATCCCAAAGGACATCCTTTTTTCCTACAAAACGGGAAAGGTTAATTGAACCTAAGTTACAGACACCCCAAGGAGGAAGTCCCTGTTCTCCACAAGGATTTGTACACTGAATACTGCTGTAGTACCATGAGTTAGACATTTTATTGTAACGATCAACAAAAAATACTCCTGGTTCTGCAGAAGCCCATGCACTTTCAATAATAGCATTCCACATATCTCTTGCTTTGAGTGTTTGATAAGGAATTACTTTCTTCCCTAAAGATTTCCATCTCTCTAAATCGCCATCCCACAATTCGTTATATTCAGGATCACTCGTATCAGGGAAGTAGGTACCCCACTGCCCATCATTTTTCACAGCATCCATAAAATCATCAGTGATACCAACACTAATATTGGCATTCACAATCTTATCCATTTCTCGTTTACTATTAATAAAATCAAGAATATCTGGATGCCAGACATTAAGAATCAACATAAGAGCCCCTCTTCTGGAGCCTCCCTGCTCAATTAAACCAGTAACAAATGAGAAAAGAGCTCCCCAAGAAACAGAGCCACTCGATCTACCATTTACCCCTTTTACATAAGAGTGTTTAGGGCGCAATGAAGAGAGATTCATACCTACACCGCCACCACGACTCATAATCTCAGTCATCTGGCCGAGAGAGGTTATGATACCTCCTCTACTATCTTTTGGAGAAGGAATTACATAACAGTTGAAATAGGTAAGATTTTGATCAGTTCCAGCCCCTGTAAGAATTCTTCCTGCTGGAACAAATTTATACTCTTCAAGGAGCCAATTAAACTCTTTTTCCCATTTCTTTTGGTTCTCTTTAGGTTCTTGTAAACTCATCCCTTTTGCGACACGAGCTAACATTTCACCAGGATCTGTTTCAATAGGTTTATCAACTGTTTCTCTTGTAGCATCAACTACTGTACCATCTTCTAGCTTCACAGATAAATCATCTTGATGAATGGAGACAACATTACCGATTTCTCTCTGTCCTGTTTTAGGATTACTTACGACAACCACTAAATCACCTACTTTTAGGGTATCTTTTTTCCCATCTTTTTGTGCATATCTGTCTAAAAATATTTTTCGTCCTAAGGGCGTGAGTTGATTAGGTGTTTGTGCCACAGTAAATCCTCCTACATTGGTAAACCCACTGAGTTGTGAGCTAATTCACCATAGCACATTCATTTCTAGGAAGCAATAGGTATAGTGTCATCTTTTATAATACCACACTATATATAGTGTATATATAGATTTGACATCAAAACTATATCACATCCATTGTACCTAACTTTTTACTGTATTTTCACCTATAGCATACAATAATTTGATTAGTTCGTGGTAATCAGATAAGGAGCAAATTCCATTGTGACTGTGTGCATAACGCACAGGAACTCCAACAATAATTGTCTTAATTCCTTTATCTGCTAATGCCAATTCCATTGCATCAGTCCCACCACCTTTTCTTACTGTTTTTTGAATACAAAGAGAATGCTTCTTTGCTACCTCGGTAACTAGGTGGAGGATTTCTCTATTTCCAATATGTGTTGGATCAAATATCCTTACATGAGCACCTTTGCCTACACATGTTTGAGGTCTTGCAGGACCCCCTGGAACATCATCAGCAGGAGGGCCTTCAACAATGATGGCAATATCTGCTTTCACATAGTTGGATAATACTTTTGCTCCTCTCACACCCACTTCCTCTTGAACTGTGAATGCAAGAATAAGAGTTGAAGAAATAGGAGAAGATGTCACTTTATGAGCTAATTCAATTAAAGCAGCAACACCGATTCTGTCATCAAATGCTTTTGAAAAAAGGAGGTTACTCTTCTTGTTATGATAGAAAGGGGAAATAGGAACAACAAGGCACCCTATTTCAATATGATATTCCTCTTTTACATTTTCATCACTCACTGCACCAATATCGACATAGATATCATCAATATCAGGAGCTGTGATTGGTTCTCCTTTTTTAAGGAAATGTGGAGAAATTTGTCCAATAGTTCCTCTCACATTTTCTCCCTTAGTATTAATGATCTCTACAGGAGAGGAAGGAAGAGTAAGAGTGTTCCACCCCCCAAGCATAGAGATTCTAAGAAATCCATTAGGTAGGATATCATTTACCATAAACCCAACTTCATCCATATGAGAGGCTAATACTATTGTTGGAGCTTCTTCATTAGTCCCTTTTATTGTACAAGTAAGATTTCCGATAGAGTCTTTCTCTGTTACAACCGACTCTGGTAATAATGTTTGAACGAGTGAAGCTACATCTTGTTCACTGCCACTTAGGCCACTTGCTTGAGTGAGTTGTTCTATTAAGGTAATTGAATTGTGTTTCATAATTAAGATTATATGGATGAGCTCCTCATATAGCAATAGAGAGCTTTAAAATTACATACACTTTCCATTATTGAGAGCTTCATCCACACTTATTTCTTTAATTCTCCATAAAAGCCTAATCAAAGTATTTTCCCATTACTCAAGTCTGACTGATTCCAGATTCTCAGAATTTCCCTTGTTTGATAAATTCGAGTGTGGTAATCTAATTAAGTAGAAACTTAATTAAAAGAGGTGGCAATCATTCCAGAACTATTTGAAATACTATCTTCTGTGGCAGATCAAACTCGCTATACAATCGTTAAGGAACTTCTGTTTCACGATTATTGCGTAGGAGGACTTGCGAGAAAACTCCACCTCAGTGAAGCAGCTGTATCTCAGCACCTTAAGATTCTCAAAAATGCAGGCATAATCACAGGAGAAAAGCACGGCTATTTTATGCATTATCAAGTCAATCAGAATTTATTGAAACAAGTAGCCAACGACTTAGTGGCAATGAGTAACATCATACAGGAGAATTCTTCTTCATGCTCTCCTGGAAAAAAAGAACCTTGCCCGCTTTGTAATTAGCAATTAGTAACTAAAAATAAATATAGTCCAGTTTTCATTGGATATAACATAAGGGAGGAACATAACATGAGAAAAGTCGATGTAGTGGTAGTAGGTGGAGGCGCTTCTGGTTTGCAAGCTGCAATTACAACCAAGTCCAACTATCCTGAAAAAGAGGTTGTTTTAATTCGTAAGGAGGCTCAAGTTCTTATCCCCTGTGGGATTCCATACCTTTTTGGAACACTTAGTGATAGTAGTAAGAATATTCTACCGGACAAACTATTAACAAACGTGGGTGTAGAAATCATCATTGATGAAGTTTCTGATATTGCAGTGGAAGACAAAGCTTTACATACAGCAAGTGGAGAAACATTCCAATATGAAAAATTAATTCTTGCTCTTGGGTCAATCCCAACCCTTCCAAGTTGGTTAAAAGGAGCTGAACTTGAAAATGTTTTCACTATTCCTAAAAACAAAATCTATCTCGATGATATGTTAAGTAAACTGGCCACTGCCAAGCGAGTTGTAGTAATTGGTGCCGGGTTCATAGGAGTTGAAGTATCGGATGAGTTAAATAAAAATGATTACGAAGTCACATTGGTCGAAATTGAAAAAACAATTCTCAGCAAAGCATTTGATGAAGAATTTGGTAAGATAGCAGAAGAACATCTCATCGAACGTGGTCTTAATCTCATAACGGGCAAGGGTGTTGCGGAAATAAAAGGAAAGGATGGAAAAGTTACACAAGTAATACTCACTACTGGAGAAGCAATGGAAGCTGACGCAGTTATTCTTTCGATGGGGTATGTCCCTAATACAAAGATTGCAGTAGATGCCGGTCTCAAGTTGAATGAATTTGGCTTTATTCGTACATGTGAATATATGAGAGTCCTACCTTGTTCGACAGGTATTATTGCAGTTGGTGATTGTGCTGAAAAAACAGATTTTATAACAAGGAAAATAGACCGAACAATGTTAGCTTCTACAGCCTGTGCTGAAGCTCGTACAGCAGGGATGAACCTGTATACTTTAAGTCCATGTAAATCCTTTACCGGAACGATAGCCATCTATGCTACTGCATTTGGGGAACACGCCTTTGGTACAGCAGGTATTACTGAAACCAAGGCAATTCAGGAAAACTTTTCTATTATTAGTGGCAGTTTTACCGGCGTTGATACTCACCCTGGCAACTTAAGTCATTCTCATAAACAAACAGTAAAATTGATTGTTGCCGCCGACTGTGGGATGATTTTAGGTGGTGAAGTATATGGAGGATATAGTACTGGTGAACTCACAAATGCAATTGGGTTCCTTATCCAAAACAGAGTTCCTGTAAAAGCTTTGCTTACTATGCAAATTGGCACACAACCATTACTCACAGGATCTCCTGCTGGATATCCTCTCATCAAAGCTGCAGAAATCATTGTCAAAAAGATGAGAAAATAATTATTGAAAACACTGTAAATACAGAATCAAGAGATTGCCCTTCCATCTAGTCAGACGGAAGGGCATGTTTTTTTAGGAGAAAAATTCGAAACCTATTGTTTAATAACCTTGATCTAACATTGCATCTGCAACTTTCTTAAATCCTGCAATATTCGCTCCACGTACATAATGAATATAACCATCATCAGTTGTTCCATATTCCACACAAGCACTATGAATAGAAGACATAATGATGTGAAGTT
>CAYZUR010000153.1:0-5116 GCA_964481535.1 uncultured Spirochaetaceae bacterium
GGTAAAAAATTATTAAAAAATCTCCTAATTATGATTCTGAAGATCAATATATCGAAGAGCTCCCATATACAGAAGAAGTATTTAATATGGCAAGCAACGGTATTAAAGAAAAACTAGAAGAGATTGAAATTGATAATGATGATGATATTATCATAGATTTTAATGATGAGGATGAATAATAGATATGTTAACAGATCTTGCTAAATTAATAGAAGTCCTCTTCTTCCTAGAAAATGAACCTATCTCTATGGCTCATCTTACTAAACTCACTTCATCAGGTGAAGAAGATATTCTTAATGCTATACATGAGATAAAAGAAGTATATAGAATAGGTAATCATGGATTAGAAATTGTTGTGCGTGGAAGTAATTACCAAATTTCCCCCAATAACGATCTCCATGACACATTACGAGTAGCCTATGGACGAAAAGTAGATAAGAGATTATCTAAGGCAGCACTTGAAACACTCTCCATCATCGCTTATGCTCAACCAGTTACGCGACGTGATGTAGAGAATATTAGAGGAGTTTCATCTGATTCAATTATGAGACTTCTCCTTGAAAGAGAATATATTCGAGGTATTGGTAAAAAAGATGTACCAGGTAGACCTATGCTCTATGGGACAACTAAGAAATTTCTTATTGAGTTTAACTTACCAAGTATTTCTGCATTACCAAAACTTTCAGAAGTTGATAAACAACGATTTTTAACAAATGAGGAGGGATTACTTTTATGAAAATAGAGTATCCTATACGCCTACAAAGCTATTTAGCTAAAAGTGGCTTTGGTTCGAGACGGTCTTGTGAACAATTAATTGCAGAGGGTAGAGTCTCTGTTAATTTACAGAAAATAAGAGAAATGGGTGTAAAAGTTAACAAAGAAGATGTAGTGATGGTTGATGAAGTTCTCGCTGAAGCATCAGATAAAGCACTTTATTATGCACTTAACAAACCTAAAGGGTATGTATGTACCAACTACGACCCTAATGAGTCATCCTACGCTCGAGATCTTATCACGATTGCTGATAAAAACCTCCTCTTTCATGTAGGACGCCTTGATAAAGAGTCGAGTGGACTCATTCTCTATACAAATGATGGAGATATGGCTCAAAAAATTACACACCCTTCATTTCAAGTAGAAAAAGAGTATGCTGTGTTAACAAGTGAACCAATACGAAGTGAAGACCTTCAAAGAGCTACAAAAGGGCTCTTTATTGATAGTCAAAAGCCATACACAATTAAAAACTTCACTATTACTACTAAAAAATGGGCTCATGTTACCCTCACAGAGGGAAGAAATAGAGAGCTTCGTAAAATATTTACCTATTTAGGGTATAACATTGTACAGCTAGTGAGATTACGAATTGGCACCATCACATTAGACAATTTAAAAGAAGGGCAGTTTAGAGCTGTAACTAAAAGTGAAATTATGACTCTCGTAGAAGAGAAGAAATCAAAATGAATATAGATACATTAAAAGCATTAAAAGGAATTGTCATTGCAATAGATGGCCCCGCTGGTGTTGGTAAAAGTACCATTGCAAAGTTGATTAGCGAACGTTTAGAATACTATTTTCTAAATTCAGGAAACTTCTACAGAGCTATTACATACACTGTATTAGCTAAAGGTATAGACCCCACAAACAAGAAATCAATCATTAAGGTTGCTAAAGAAGTCCCTCTTTTAATAAAAGAAGAAAAGCTTTATGTAGAGGATGAGTGTGTTGAGCAATATCTTCACACAGATACCATCGACTCTTGGGTTGCCACCCACAGTGCGATAGTAGAATTAAGAGATGTAGTTAATGAACACTTGAGAAATATAAGTAAAAGCGGAACTTCACTCGTAGCAGAAGGGAGAGATATGACGAGCATTGTTTTTAAGGACAGCCCGTACAAATTCTACCTAGATGCTTCAGTTGAAGTGAGAGCAAAGAGAAGATTTGAACAGCAAGAATCATCATATACTTTGGAACAATTACAACAATTGATCAAAGAACGTGATGAGATAGACAGAAATAAAAGCGTTGGAGCCCTTAAGATTGTTCCAGATGCGTTATATATTGACTGTTCATACTTGACCATAGAGGAAGTTTATGTAAAAGTGTTACATGCTATATTCGCCCGCTTAGGGGGAATAAATAAGGATCAGGAGAGTAAAGTGGAAGACGAAAAGGAAGTGGTGGAAACACAAAGCGAAATGCAGCGCAAGGCAGATATGCAGACAATGTTGCAGGAACATTACCTTAAATCTCTTGATGAAATTGAAGACGGTCAGCTTGTTACCGGTACTGTAGTTCAGGTCAATAACGAGTATGTGTTTGTGGATGTGGGATATAAATCAGAGGGCAGAGTTGCCATAGATGAATTTTCCACTGTTCCCGCCGTCGGCGACGAAGTCAAGGTTTTGATAGTCAACAAGGAAGGAAAAGGCGGCCAGATCGTCATTTCTAAAAAGCGCGCTGACATCAAGGAACGAACGGAAGTTCTAAAAGTAGCTGCTGATAGCCGTACACCGGTTATGGGCAAATTTGTCAAAGTTATTAAGGGTGGATTTGAAGTCGACCTTGGTAACGAATTCTTAGGGTTCTGCCCACTCAGTAAAGCTGATGTGGTACGAGTAGAAGACCCAGAAACAATGATTGGAATTGCTGATTATTTTGTCATTGATAAATTCCATACAGGAATGAAACTAAAATCAGTTGTTTCACGAAGAGAGTATCTCGAAAAGAAAATTAAAGAAAATAAAGAAAAGTTCTTCTCAGAGGTAAAAATTGGTGATGTAGTTGAAGGAACTGTAAAAAGTTTCACAAGCTTTGGTGCATTTATTGACTTAGGTGGATTTGATGGACTTCTTCATATCAATGATATGAGTTGGGGCCATGTAACAAAACCTAAAGATTTTGTCTCTAAAGGACAGGTTATTCACTTAAGACTTATCAACATTGATCCAGAATCTCAAAAGATTAACTTATCGTTAAAACATATGTCCGCAGACCCTTGGAATACATTCGAAGAACGTTATTCTGTAAATGATGTTGTGAAAGCACCAGTTACTAAATTAACTACATTTGGTGTATTTATTGAAATTGAGCCTGGTATTGAAGGCCTCGCACACATTTCAGAATTATCTTGGACAAAGCGAATCAACAATCCTAAAGAAGTATTAAGCATTGGTGATGTTGTTGACGCTAAAATTCTTGGATACGACCTCGACAAAAAAAGAGTCTCTTTAGGTCTTAAACAACTTGAAGAAAACCCTTGGGATACTATTAGTACTCGTTACCCACAAGGTATGACATTAACTAAACCTGTTGTAAAAATTACTAACTCAGGAGCTTTCATCAACCTTGAAGATGGAATTGATGGATTTCTCCATATTGACGACATTTCATGGACAAAGAAAACTCGTAACATGAGTGAGTTCTGCAAAGAGGGTGATATTATCGACGTTGTGGTCACTAAAGTTGATTCACAAACT
Organism: uncultured Spirochaetaceae bacterium; assembly: GCA_964481535.1. GTDB lineage: Bacteria > Spirochaetota > Spirochaetia > Sphaerochaetales > Sphaerochaetaceae > SABI01. Next base: position 3,480 of record CAYZUR010000153.1, read on the forward strand.
AGACATATCAGACTTGGAGTAAAACAATTAGAGGGAAATCCTTGGACTACCTTACGACAAGATTATCCAAAAGGATCAGTCATTAGTGGTGAAGTAACCAATGTTACTGATTTTGGAGTATTCGTGAGAGTTCTAGGTGATATTGAAGGATTAATTTCAAAATATAACCTTATTGGTCCAGATGAAGAATTTAATGATTCTGTACTTAAAAAGTTTAAAGTAGGTGACCCTATTTCAGCAGCAATTGTAGAAATTAACCCATCAACTCAAAAATTAAGTCTTTCTATTAAAGAAAAAATCAAAAAATCTCAACAATCTGAAATATCCAAATATATACATGATAGTGAAGATAGCGATACCTTTACATTTGGGGACCTCATGCGTTCTAGAGAAGAAAAAGATTCTGAATAACGGAGAATAACCACCATGGCGGATAAAAAGGAAAAAGATGTATCTTTTCAACGTAAAGTTGAAAATACTGTAGATGTTTTTGTAAATAGAAATAAAATGATTCTAATCATTACAGGGATAGCACTAGTTGCTATCTTTGTAGGGTTATGGATTGGGATAAATGTATCAACTAATAGGGCTGAAGCTAATATGGGGCGACTTGATGAACTCAGTGAACAATACACAACATGGGTTGCAATTGAAGATGTTACATCGACTGAAGCTGTAGAACTTGCTACTACACTGAAAAGTGATTTAGAAGGGTTTGCTTCTTCAAAAAGCACATCATATCCTAGCGTAAAAGCGAGCTACCTATTAGGATTAATCGCTTTTAAAGAAGGTGATTATGATGTAGCAAAGAATGAATTCCTCTCTTCATTAGAGAAGGGAAAGAAATCATATATTGCTCCACTTTCTCTCTTTAACCTAGCGGTGACAAGTGAACAACTTAATGATGCCTCAGCAGCATTAGATTATTACCAACAAGTATATGATACTACAGATGGAGGTGCAGCTCAGTCTGCAAAAGCACTATTTAATGTAGGGCGCTTACATGATGCGAATAATGATACTGATTTAGCAAAAGCAGTATTCCAACAGCTGAGTGATGAATATCCTAACAGTGAATATGCTAAGCTTGCTGCATCCAAACTAGTATTACTTTAACTCTCTGTGGATGTGAATAACATCTTACTAAGGAGATTAATTATGAAAAGACGTTATATACAGAGTACAATCCTATTAGTGCTCACTATAGCGTCTTTTTTATTACTCAATTCCTGTGGAATTCCAACCTATCTATATCTTGATACTAATTCCTTAGATGTTGCAATTAATGATCCCACTGATCCTACCATATTAGATGTCACTCTCACACTTACAGATGATGCATATAGAGAACTAAAAAATAAATACACAACACCTAGTATTAAATTGTTTTATGCATACTCGACATCTCCCACGACGGGAGTTCAAGTTCGTGGTTCAATTATCACATTAGAGAATGCAGCAGATACCTTTAATTCCCTCTACAGAAATAATAATAAGGGGAGGGCATTTTCAATAGGAAGGAATGAAGCTCCAGCGTTGTATCTCTACCGAAAAGATATAGATTCTACTACAATTACTTCCAGCACAAGTACATTTGAATATGATAAAGATTTAAAAATAGATGCTCTTGTTCTAGG
>CAYZUR010000154.1:0-5070 GCA_964481535.1 uncultured Spirochaetaceae bacterium
TGACAAAGAAGAGTTTAAAAGACAGGTAAGAGATGCTGGAGAGAAAGGGTATTCAATAGAACTATTGGAATTTGGAAACCACCTTCATAGCATTGCTGCTCCCATCACAAATAGGGAAGGGGAAGTAATAGCTACTATTGGAATTAGTGGCCCTTCAATGAGATTAACGAAAGAGCGAATGATGGATTTAATAGAGCCACTAAAAAATAGTGCAGCTCTTATTACAGAGAAATTGATACATAATCATAACAAAGCCCCATTGTGGTAGAACACATGGGAGAGATAAGGAGAGTTAATATGGATAACGAGAAATTGTTTGAAGACATGTCGATGAAAGGCGCCCCAAAAATTGTAATGGTGCCCCCAGGACCTGCATCAAAAGAGATTTTGCAGTTTCAGGCAGATAACGAAAGTTCTGTCGTTTCGTACTCTAAAGGAATGCCAATGGCATTAAGCAGAGGGAAAGGTGCAACTTTAGAAGACGTTGATGGTAATATCTATATCGACATGTTTAGTGGAGCTGGCGTAATGGCTCTAGGGCACGGACACCCAGCAGTACTCGAAGCTGCACACGAACAGATTGACAAAGTTACTCATACCCTCGATATTCCATCTCCTACCCGTGTGAGAATGGTAAAAGAATTAAAAAAAATTCTTCCTAAAGAACTCACTCGTGTATTCTTTGGTGGACCAACTGGATCTGATGCAGTTGAACAAGCAATAAAATTGGCTAAATTCAACACAAAAAGAAACGGTGTTATTGCATTTGAAGGTGCATATCATGGAATGACCGGTGTAGCACTCGCACTCACCACTGACTCATCACACAGAGATGGTATTGGCGAACTTGTACCTGGTGTAAAGTTTATCCCATACCCATATATTTACAGAAATCCATTTGGATGTCCTGATGAAGATGTAGATATCCAATGTGCTAATTATTTAGAAAGAATTTTAGAAGATAGCCATTCAGGCTACTCCCTTCCTGCAGCAGTTATTCTTGAATCAGTACAAGGTGAAGGTGGAACAATTATCCCATCAAAACGATTCATGCAAAAAGTGAGAGAAATAACTAAAAAACATGGAGTAATCTTAATTTGTGATGAAATTCAATCTGGTCTTGGCAGAACTGGTAAGATGTTTGCATTTGAACATGCTGATATTGTTCCAGATATTGTCACTATGAGTAAAGCATTAGGAGGAGTAGGATTCCCTATCTCAGCTATTGCTTACAGAGAAGAATTAAACACATGGCCAGCTGGCAAGAGTATCGGAACCTTTAGAGGAAACATGATTGCCTTTGCAGCAGGTGCAACAGCCCTAGCATGGATGGGTGAACACAAAATATGTGAACGAAGTACTACCCTCGGAGTAAAAGCTCTTGCTAGATTAAAAGAAATTGAAGCAAAGTATGACACCGTTGGTGAAGTAAGAGGCCTTGGTCTCATGCTTGCCCTTGAAATGGTAACAGATAAAAAGAGCAAAACTCCTGACTCTGTAACAGCAAAGAAAATAAGAAAATATGCTCACCAAAGAGGTGTAATGATTGAAGTTGGGGGACACCATAACAACGTAGCAAGACTTTTGCCACCACTAGTAATCCCAGAAAACTATCTTATGAAAGGCATCGATATCATAGAAAGTGTTATTAAAGACTTAGCTGAAGGGAAACTAGACTAAAAACGGAGAAAAGATAATGGCAAAAACATATACAGTTGCAGTAGTTGGGGCGTGTGGAGTTGTAGGGACAGAAATGATCTCTACACTGATGAGGAGAAAATTTCCAGTAGGAACATTTGTTCCACTCGATATCGCCTCTCAAGTTGGAAAAGAAGTAACCCTTAATGGGAAAGCTTGGAAAGTTCAAGAAGCAAAAGAAGGGGCCTTTAAAGGAGTCGACATTGCAATCTTTTCAGCAGGAGGGGACGCGAGTGAGATCCTTGCCCCCATCGCAGTAAAAGAAGGAGCAATTGTTGTAGATAACTCAAGCCACTGGCGAATGGACCCTAATTGTCCACTTGTTATCCCTGAAGTAAACCCTCAAGATCTTGATTGGCACAAAGGCATCATAGCAAACCCAAACTGTTCAACAACACAAATGCTTGTAGTTCTAAAACCAATTCACGATGCAGCTACCATTAAAAGAGTAGTAGTAAGTACCTACCAAGCAGTATCAGGCTCTGGAAAGAAAGCAATAGATGGACTTTTGAATGAAGCAAAAGAGATGTTAGAAAAGGGAAGTGTTTCAACACCTTTAGCATACAAACATCCAATAGCTTTCAATGCAATTCCCCACATTGATGTATTTCAAGAAGGTGGATATACCAAAGAAGAGTACAAAATGGTCTACGAAACACAAAAGATGCTCGATAAGAATATTGAAGTATCCCCAACTTGTGTAAGAATTCCCGTATGGTATGGCCACAGCGAATCACTTAACATTGAAACAGAGAAAAAGCTCACAGTGCAACAAGTAAAAGATTTATTAGCTGCAGCCCCTTCAATTCAAGTAATTGATGATGTAGATAATGAAATTTATCCGACCCCTCTTATGAGTAATGAAGAAGATGACACGATGGTTGGAAGAATTCGAGAAGACTTCACGATTGCAAACGGAATTAATCTTTGGGTTGTTTCTAATAACATTCGTAAAGGAGCTGCCCTTAACGCAGTTCAAATAGCTGAAACTTTGATAGAGAGGAAATTAGTATAAATGAAACAGATCATCGATATGGTAAAAGATCACAATAGTGAACTTATCGCGTTAAGAAGAGATTTTCACGCCCACCCAGAACTCGGATTTGAAGAATTTAGAACAGCTAAAGTGATTGAGGAATATCTACAATCACTTGGCCTCTCTACAATGAGAGTTGCAAAAACTGGGGTAGTTGCCCTTTTACCTGGAGATGATCCAACTGGACCAACACTGCTAATGAGAGCCGACATAGACGCTCTTCCTGTTCAGGAAGAGACAGGACTCTTATTTAGTAGTAAAACAGAACATAAAATGCACGCTTGTGGGCATGATGCTCATATGGCAATGATGCTCACAGCTGCAAAGATTTTACGTAAAAACACCAACCTCTTCAAAGGAACAATAAAGTTTGTCTTTCAACCTAATGAAGAGGTTGGTGGTGCTCAAATCATGATCGATGAAGGAGTTCTTGAAAACCCAAAAGTCGATGCAGCTATTGGTCTTCATATTTGGTCTCCCCTTAAGAGTGGAATGATTGGAATAAAAAGTGGTGCAGTAACAGCAAGTATGGACGTCTTTTCCCTCACAATAAGTGGAAAAGGGGGACACACTGGCTACCCAGACAGTGCAGTAGATCCAATCATCTGCGCAAGCAATGTAATCATGGCAGCCCAATCTATTCAAACTAGATTTATTAGCCCCATGAAACCAATAGCCCTTATGTTTGGAAAAATAAGCGGCGGAACAAAGAATAATATTATTCCAGATTCTGTTTGCTTAGAAGGAACGATTCGTTATCTCTACTCAACAAAACCTGGTGCAGAAGATCATCCAACTACACGATTTAAAGAATTAGTAAACATGATTTGTGCTTCCTACGGATGTACGGTATCTTTTGACATCATGCATGAAAATGATGCTGTTGTTAATGAAAATGAGATGACAATGCTTGCCCAAGAAGTGGCAATAGGTATTGTTGGAAAGGATTGTGTTGTAGAACATGCAACCATGGCTGGTGAAGATTTTGCCGCATTTGGAGAAAATGTCCCGTCGATGTTTGCATTTATTGGAACAGCTAGTGATAAGGCAAAAAGCACTTATCCCCATCATAATCCAAAATTTACGATTGATGAAGAAACACTCCCCCTTGGAGTAAGATACCTCGTTGAAACAGCATTGCATTACTTCAAAAAGAGGGAAGGAGAATAAAGGTAACACACGAAGATATGAGAAGGAGGATCTTATTACTTCGTTGTTAGATATTGAAACACATGGTGTAAACCATGAGAAAAATTAGGAGGAAGAATATGAAAAAAATCGTTATTGTAGCGTTAGTTATTACGTTACTAATTTCGAGTGTGGCATTGTTCGCTCAAGGTGGAGCTGAAGAAAGCAAAACCTACGAAGTAAAATTTCCAACTGGAGAATCAGACGGTGATTTCATGACTGTATGGGCAAATAACTTTGCTGAATACATGGCTGAAGAATCCGACGGAAGATGGAAGATTCAAGTATTCCCTTACGGAACACTCGGTGAAAACGATGACATTGTAGAACTTGCACAAAATGCTGTTGTAGAATTTGTTTTCGCTGACTACGGTTGGTTAAGTGGGTATGTTCCTCAAACAAATACCCTTGCACTACACTATATCTGGCCTAAAGATAACCTTCCAGAAGTACTCGACTGGGTAAACAAAAATGGTAAATTCATGGATATGATGGAAGAGAAATATCGTGAGAAAGACCTTGTACCACTCGGCATTTATTATGAAGGTTGGCAATGGCTCACAAGTAAGAAACCTATCGATAATTTATCTGACCTTGTTGGATTAAAAACTCGTATCATGGCTTCTAATATGCTAAGTAGAGACTACAGAGCGTATGGTATTGACCCAACTCCAATGTCTTATGGTGAAATCTATAGTGGCCTTCAAACAGGTCTATTAGACGCACAAAGCCAACCAATGTTTGCTAACTACTCAATGGGATTTTATGAAGTAGCTGACCACTTTGTACAACTTTGGGCAGAACCATTTTTAGGAATTCCTTGTGTAAACAAAAATTTCTTTGATGGCCTCACAGCAGCAGATCAAAAACTCATTCGTGATTATTGGCAGGGAATCGTAGCAGAAAGTGCTGTATGGATCCAAGGCCAAAATGACTCTATGCAAAAAGAAATTGCTCAAAAACGTCCTGAAATTACTTTCAAAGAACTTAATCCAAGCGAAGTTGCTGAGTTAAAAACACTTGCACAAACAAAAGTATATCCTGACTTCCCATCAATTGGTGGAGAAGATTCAGCAGAAATGCTTGAAGTGTTACTTAAAGACATTGCTGATGCACAAAAAGCATTAGGGTTATAAAAGAATCTTTTA
>CAYZUR010000155.1:0-5052 GCA_964481535.1 uncultured Spirochaetaceae bacterium
ATATTCTTCCCAAATCCACCAAAAACCATCTTTCCAAAGATAATCCCAAATGCAATACCAACAGCTCCTATCCAAAGGGGGACTGTGGGGGGGAGGGACAGGGCAAAAAGTGTGCAACTTACAAAAAGGGACTCAGTCACCTTGTAGTTATATTTCTTTGCCATGAACCACTCACTTAAAAGACCTGTAGCACCAACAACAGCATAGAGGGCTAAAAATCGCCACCCATAAAAATATATTGCTGCAAGTACGAGAGGGATAAGCGCTATGAGAACGTTTCTCATCGCCTGTTGTTTTTGAATCTTCACCATTTCCTCCTGTGATTTGTTATGTAGTATAACGCAGGTGTTCCTATATTTGACATATCTCTATTAAAAAAATATTGGATATATTGAGGTTCTTATCTCAAGGATCCAAAAAATGTAAGAATTGTAATTTCCAATCTTGAGTTTCTCTTGTAAGACCTCACATTCTTACTATTCATTTCTCATACCCTATACAGCATATTCTATTTGAGTAAGAGAGTGGGAATATAGGTAGTAGTATACACCCTTTTTTGTAGGGTTGATTCCTAATTTATTAGGTTTATAGTATAGCACTAAGAACGTACTATCAACTCTATAAAGGTATTGTTTTTGGAAACTATACGAGTATGAGCATCCTCTCCTTCTTAATAATATGTAGATAGGTAACTTTAGCAGGTTTTTACTACTATTCAAAGATATAAATTGAAATGATAATAAAAAAATAGTGATTTTTTTATTATCGAGATAATAGCTGCATCATCGAAACTTCAATAATAAAAGCTTCTACTTCTCTCTTAACAGTCCCACGTATAATTAAAGGGCTGATGACTCCTAAAAGATGATGATACTTTTTGTGTACTTCTGGAAATATTACTACATCATATAATGTAGTTTCATCCTCAAATGAGACAAAGTCCATGAGTAGATTGTCTTTAGTAGTAACTGTGCGTCGAGTAATAGGATACCCAATGAGTGTCACTTTTTTATCAACATAATTTCTTATTTCATACCCTTTGATTCTTCTCACACCCATAATTTGGGAAGCATAGAGATAAAGAATATGATGATCTCTTAAGAAAGAGAGAACCTCTGCTTCTTTCTTTAATTCCTCCATTGTCTCTATTCTTTTACTCTTTTTCGATAGTGCTTTAGGTGTTTCAGTGCTAAATAAATCTCCTTGTCTTTTCTTTTTTGCATGATGATTGCCTATGATGAGTGTTTTAAGTTGTTCACTTCGACGTAATTGGCTGAGTGAATCAAATGCTCCAGATGCTACTAATTGCACAAGATCTTGCTTAGATAGAGGGAGCCGTGTTGTAACATCTTCTAAGGAGGTAAATACCCCCTTTTTTCTCTCTTCACCTATTAAATGAGCAGCTTCTTTTTGGAGCCCTTTTATTGCCATAAAGCCAATAATCACTCTATTGTTATCTCCCCTATAGTGCCATTCACTTTCATTAATATCTGGTCCTTCTGTAATGAGTCCCATTCTCCGACATTCACTTATATAGGCGGCGCTATGGTAGTATCCTCCCTGATTTGATAACACAGCTGCCATGAACGGGGCACTATAGTGTGCCCTTAGATAGGCTGATTGAAATGAGACCATTGCATAGGAGGCTGAGTGGGGCTTACAAAAAGAGTACCCAGCAAAAGAGAGCATCATCAGCCACACTTCATCTTGCACACTAGATGAAACATTTCGTTCATTGCATCCTTGTCGAAACTGCTCTTCATAGAAGTTACGTTGTTTTTCTCTATCTTTTTTGCCAATCACTTTTCGTAATGTATCTGCATCATGTTCATTAAATCCTGCTAACACAATAGCTACTTTTGAAACATCTTCTTGGTAACACATAATGCCGTATGTCTCTTTTAACACTTCTTCAACAGATGGGTGGATAGGGTTCCATATTTTTCCATGCACCCTTTTTACATATTCACGTATATAGCGGTTTGCTGCAGGGCGAATAATAGATGAGTGGATAACGATATGGGCAAAATCCCCTTTCAGGGTCTTTTTTTGTAGTTGTCTCATTGCAGGAGATTCAATGTAGAACACTCCCAGAGAGTCCCCTCTTTTTAGCATGTCGATTGTTTTTTCATCATCTATTGGATTAAAAAGATGTTTATCGATATATATCCCTTTTTTTTCTAAAGCTTTAAGAGTATCTCTTATGACAGCAAGGGATCTGTTTCCCAGTAAATCAATTTTTACTAATAGTGCATCTTCTACCCCATCTTTCTCCCATCCTAGTAGTGGATACCCCTCTCTACTGAGCATTACCGGGGCATAGGATGTTATTTTTTGTGGAGTAATCACAATCCCCCCACAGTGCATCGAAATAAGGTGTGGCATCCCTGTGATTCTTTTAGCGATAGGGAAAATATGGCCCCATTGTGAAGATGTAGAGAGAAGAGCATGTGGGTTGTTGAGAACTGCAGTGATTACCTTATCTCCTATAGCATACGCTTTTGCGGTTTCTCTTAGTGCTGATTGAAAGTGAAAAAAGTTGTGATTTGCAACTCGAGCACAATACTCATCTCCAAATCTTTCAATCACTCTATGTAAAATTTCATCTCTTTCATCCCACGCAAAATCGACATCGATATCGGGCATATCCTCTCTCTCTAAGGTAAGGAATCTTTCAAAGTAGAGATTATGAGCAATAGGATCTACCTGAGTGATGAAAAGTGAGTATGCAACAATAGAAGCTGCTCCCGAACCCCTTCCACAACTGTGTGATGCCATAGAAACAATATCATCCATGATGAGAAAGTAGGGGGCAAATCCTTTTTTATTAATAATAGAGAGCTCATATTCAATGCGATCCATTACACAATCAGATATTTCTCCATAGCGAATATGAGCTCCCCTTAAGACCCTTTCTCGTAATTCAACGGCATTAGTTGTATTCACAGAGTGATAACTTGGAAAGACGAATGATGAAAAGAGAGGAAGATCTCGGCACATGGTAGCTACCCTTTCACTATTAATAAGGGAATCGGGCCAAGGAGAAAATATCCTTTGATATTCCTCTTTTGTATGAAAAATATGAGTGTTTGGAACACACTCAGATTCCTCTAATGATCCTACTGTCTTTTTAAGGGCGATTGCTCGCAGCACTGTGTGTATTTCAATATCATCACTCTCTATAAATAGGGCATCTTCAATAGCAATAGGGGGGAGATTGAGACGTTTCATATGAATTGCCCCTTCAAAGTTGTGAGGGGTAATAGCTGCATATAAAGAAACATTGTTGGTATTGAGCTCATTAAGAATGTCAAAAGAAGTGGACGCTACAATGAGACCTTCACTTTGTTCAATGAGTTCCTCTATGATATTATGTGTATATCGAGTGCTCAATAAATAGGTGAGTCTAGAAAATCCCTTATTTGTTGCAACAAAGACCCATATTGGCCCCATGTCGGTAGTAAATGTTGCACAGATGATATAATGGATCCCCTCACTTGAGGCGATACGCCTCATGTGGTGCATTCCATTAATAGAATTGATATCAGAAATTGCGATGGTATCAACATCCTCTTTTTTGCATACATCAACCCATTTTTCAAACGAGTGAACCCCATAAAGAAAAGAGTAGTGGCTGTAGAGACCTAGGCGACTAGCCATGATACAGGGCACTCGCTGAAAGTATCGTATGATTTCCAAACCTTTTTCTCACACTATCGATAGATTGCTGTACCTGCTTTATTTTTTCACTATTCTCTGCTTCAAACAATACCCCTTGTTCTATATAGGAAGAAAGAGATGATGCTTTTACATTGATCGCTATCATTTCAAGGCGTCGGGTAATACCCTTTTCAATAAGAGTATCAATTGTGCTATAGAGGTCTATGTCCCACATAAGCAATTTCTTTGATGTAATGGAAGCTCTAGAGATTTTTTTATCAACCCAGTAGATGATAAGTTCTATTCGAGAGGTTCCTACTGACGTTTCTCTCATCTTACCCCCGATTTCTACCATAGCTTCCATAATCCCTGCTTTAAGAGTTGTTACTTGATGAGTGCTGTGGGCAAAAACTACATGTGCTTCAATACATTTCTTGTGTGAAAATGTTGTATCAAAATCATTATTATCTATCCCTAGGGCTCTGTTTCGCAACATTATTCCCTCTTTTCCCAACAGAGCAATAGCTTCATCATCATCTAAAGATGCAATATTCCCAATGTAGTACATCCTACTTATCTCTAGCAAATTCCTTGTCGCTTGAGATAATCCTGACAAAAAAGAAATATCTTGAGATGAGAGAAACTCCCTCTCTTCTCCTTCTGGAATATGGGTAATGCCATGAGGGCGTGTTGCACGAGTTGCTATTTTAGCAACAAGACGATTTGTTGCAACCGCAATCGCTGGTTGGAGATTAAGCTTTTCTTTTATCTTTCTTGAAATGTGAACACTACTATCGAGAGGAGGTCCAAAAAGACGAAAAGTCCCCCCCATATTAAGATATAGGTGACCTTTAGATCTATTTTGAATTGAAGGAGTGTATTCAGACGCAATTTCCTCCATCACTCTTTGTGCTTTGTTATATGCTATTTCATCAGGTTCAAGAATAATCAGGCGGGGGACTAACTGCTTTGCTAAAGCAATGCTCATCCCCGTCTCTATTCCCTCCTTACGAGCATGCAATGAAGAGCTAAGTATTGTTGCTTTATGTGAATCATCCTGTGCGATAACAAATGCCTTCTCCTGCAAACTTCGTTCCTTTACAATTGCAATAGATGCATAGAATTCAGTAACATTGATATGAATAATAGAAGAGATTGATTCCTTCATCTGTTACCTCAATAAGAGTTGTTTCAACTCTTTAGCTCCACTTACTGCCTGGCCACGACGGTGATTATTGAAATAGACTAATACTTTATCACTCTCATCAGCGATTGCTTTAATTCGAGATGCAATTGCTTCAAGTTCTTTTGTGCTGTATAGGTAATCGTATCTGGAAGCTGCATCTGATCCCCACCATGATTCTCCATTTCTTCCATGAAGACGAATGTATG
>CAYZUR010000156.1:0-5048 GCA_964481535.1 uncultured Spirochaetaceae bacterium
TTTCTTTCTCAAGGGCATTTGAATCCATTATTCTATCAGTGGTGTCATTATCTAATAAGACTCCGCTTTGTCTAAATAATCCGTCCACTAGGGTTGTTTTACCGTGGTCAACGTGTGCAATAATTGCAATATTGCGAATGTGTTCGTTTTTTATAATCATAACTAGCGAACTATATCACAAGAGTGGGCAACTGTTATATAAGAATAGAGAGATTTTTTACATAATAATAGAAAAGCTTATCTACAATTCACTTCTGTGTGGGGGATTAGCTCCTTTTCTACTTGTAGTAACTGCTGCACAGCGAACAGCAAAATCCATTAATTCAGAGGCTCTTTTTTCATCAACTTCAAGGAGATTTGTTATAGAATGTTCACTTAAATATGTGAGAGTAGCTCCACTTACCGTGTCTCCAGCCCCTACAGTATCAACAATAGGGTTATCGATAGCTGGAACACTAATATCTACTCCATTTTCACTTATCCATCTCAATCCATCTTTACCCATCGTAAACAATACAACTTCTACTCGTCCTTTAAAAAGGAGTTTTAATGCATCACTCTGGCTAACATCTGGAAATAAAAATTCTAAATCTTCGTGTGATAATTTAATTATTGATGACATTGATGCAATTTTCAGTACTCGATCTCTATAACTCTCAAAATTTTCTATTACAGTAGGTCTCACATTTGGGTCAAAAAAGATTAGAGGGAGTTTTTCTCTCTTTTCAAGGGCCTTGAGAATTTGATTTCCACTTTCTTCTAATGCTATAGAGACAGATCCTACATGAAGGTAGTCTAAATTATTGATAGAATTAAAGGCTTGAAGTATTTCATCACTACTAAGGGAACTAATTGTAGTGCCCTGAGTGTAAAAGACATAAGAAGCAGATCCTTCACTGTTAAGTTTTGCAAATCCTACCATTGAATTTTCTTTTACATCGGTAAGTTCTTTTACTACCATCACACTGTTAGTATGAAAATATTGTTTCATTTGCTGTCCAAACATATCTATAGACAATTTACCAATATAGGTAACTTCACAGTTCAATCGTGCAGCTGCAGTTGCGGCATTTAATGCACATCCACCATTATAGTAGTGAAAAAGAGGTTCTCCTTTTTCTGACAATCCACCAATAAAATCAATTAAAGCTTCTCCTAGAAATCCTATCATGTATCTGCTCCTTTTACATATATTGTTTATAATCATACCCAGTAATACCAGCATATAATTCTACATATTGTTTTACTGGGGACATCTTTAACTTAGGGTAAAGAACTTCTTCAACTTGAAAATAGCCAACTTCACTACTCATAGTAATATGAATGGCGATAGGTCGAGCCTTTCCTTTGTCTATGAGTACTTTCTCTATTGCATTTGAAGAATATTTATGGATATCACCAACTTTAGCATCTGTTGCGATGGAAAGGGGGATTCGTGCTCTCCCTTTTTCCATATCACATCCATCTGCTAACAGGATAACGCCCCCTTCTATTGAGTGTATTCTTCTATTAGCCATATGTCCAACTATCCCTTCTAAAGCAATGGATCTAATAATCACCCTCTTTTGCAGATTCTCTGGGTATACTGTTTCTAAGAGGCGGGTAACAATGGGAAGAGCGAGAGTGGCACTTAATAGTTCATGATCTTCTCTCCCTATAGCCATTCCTAAATCATGTAAGAATGATGCAAGAATGACAGCTGAGAGAGAATCATCACTTGTTCCCACATGGTCTTGTTCGAGAGAGCCAGCAATCCCACCAAGTTGTAGAAGATTAATCATCTTAATTGCATTAAGACATACTTGTCGCATATGGACAGGTCCATGGTCATTAAACCCTAGTCGTACTATAGAGACACTGTTTGCATACTCTTGCATTTGCTGCACTTCTTTGTCCTCAATGAGAAGACGAAGAAGTTTACCAGGTTCGCTCAATTCATCAACTGTTAGCATAAGTTTACGCTCAAGTGAAAGTTCTTTAGGTGATTTCATAGATATGAGTGTACTTTGCAGTCACTAAAAAGGCAATTGATATTAAAAAAAAAGTGAGACCTTAAAAGATCTCACCATTATGAATACAATTAGTAGTATATTAGTTTTTAGCAACTGCCATAATTCTGTCTAAATAGACAGGAAGGAAGTTATCTTCAAATGAATCACTAGCAAACACTCTTTCAATTAAATCTTGTTGCATTTGTTGCTGGTTCAAGTAAGGGAAAATCATACCTACATATTCTTTTGTTTCCGCGTCCATTTCACTCACGTCACTTACTGTTGCAATAATTGAGGCGTCATTACTTTTAATAAGGCTACTTACTTCACCTATATTAAGAGAATAGAGTGCTTTCATGCTCTCTACATCATTATTAAGAGCTCTAAGATAGCCAGTGTTATCTGTGTAGCTAAAGCCCATAAGGAAGCTAGAAGATCCAACATTCACACTAGTTGCAGGAACGCTTGCGTAGGTAAGATTCATCTCTTCACCTGCTTCTTTAAAGCTCAGACCATTATTGACTTTTGCAAGGAATTCATTCCCCATCTCTTGGACATATGTATCAGTGATTTCAGGGTCATTCGCTTGAATGTATCTTCTCACATCAGCTAAAACTTCAACATCTTCAAAGTCAGGGAGGAAAGGAGCTTGTTCTACGTGGTAGATAGCAAATCCATTACTTGCGGCAAAGACATCAGAGATAGTTCCTTTAGGTGTTGCAAATAAGTTATTTACTTCATCTGCATTTACAAAGTTACCCATAAGTTCAAATAAGTAATAAACACCAGCTTTACCACCTTCTGTGGCAAATGAGTCTACACTATTAGTTGTAGCAGCTTCACTAAAGGTAAGTTCATTATTTTCTATTCTCGTCTTTAGTTGAGTTGCAATTTCTTCAGTTTCGACTGTGATAACAGAGACATCGATAAGAGAGAAGGGGGCAGGATTAGAGAGGGCGTATTCTTTTGTTGCTTCATCGGGATATAGAGAGGCATCAAAAACTACGTAATCAAATGCTTTTGATTCATCCCCGATGGCGACAATGTAATCTAACTCGTTATCACTTGAGAGGGTAGACAACACATCAGAAAGGACAACTTGAGTTGGAATAGAATTGGCAATTTGTTTTTTAAGTGTATTCTTTGAATCTAAACTTGCCTTTTCATATAAAGAGAGATCAAATTTACCATCTTTTGAGTATGCACCACTGTCAATGATTGCTTTGTTGAGGGTAGATTCAGCAACTATGATCTTTGCGTCTTCTGCCATCTTTGTAATTGCAGTATGGAACACGGTACTCTCATATGCACCTCTCCATATTTGGTAGGTAGCAGAATCTGAGTTTCCAGTATTCTGTCGTGCTTGGTTCTGATATTGAGTATAGAAATAATTCCCTGGTTTGAATTCAATCTTTTCTCCAGCATATGTACCAAATTCTATTGAATTACTATTTCTTGATGACCCAAGGGAGGGGACAATAACACCAACAATCAATACCACTGAAATAACAGCAAGAATTACATATGTAAGTGCTCTTGAAAAAGTAAGCGGCGTTCTGTTCTTTTTGTTAGTTTTTTTAGAAACTTCTTTTGATTCAAGCTTTGTTAGCTTTAAATCATCGTTTTGAGACTTCTTAGAATCCTTTGAAGGCATGTATGACCTCTTTTATGCGCAGATATCGTATCTTTTAGCTAAGATACCTTCGCAAAAATACCATACACTCCTACTCTCTGTCAACGTGAGCAATTGACAGAAAAATAAGCTTTATCTATAGTTTTACTATTCGGGTAGTAGCGCAGGGGCTAGCGCGCTTGGTTCGGGACCAAGGGGTCGGAGGTTCGAATCCTCTCTGCCCGACTTGATTTCACCTTTATTGCATGGTAGATTATGTATCAGAATCATTGCTTTAATCTGTTGTTATCAAAAAATTTAAGAAGTTCTATGCCTCATATTTTTCTGTTATCAATGAAAATGGGGTAATGCATTGTTTCCTTAATAGTAGTAGAATAGCGACAATACGACATATTGGAAGTATCTATAATGAAAAGATCAGGTATTCTTCTTGTAATTATTATCGTACAGAGTTCACTCTTTGCTAAAAATCCTCAATTTTCTCTTATTGCTCAGATAGAATGAATTCTTTTTCATGGATTTACTACAATACGATATAACTCTAGTGATGATCTATTAGCTGCTCAAAGTCAATTAGAGAATCATGCGCGTGTAAAAGGACTACTTTTTTCAAGTGATAAAGCTCAACCCATTGGATACTATGCATTCTATTCAACTAATTCAGAACAATCATCTATATCTTTTATCATATCCCCTCTTTCTACAAATGTTATTAATGAGACCTATTTTGTCCCTTATACCCTCAATTATACATTAGCTACTGGTAATAAGAAGACCACATACGGCGATGGTGTCATCGAAGGAAAAAATGTTGCTTCAACAATTGACCCAGGTTCAACAACAGAAATTGTTTTAAAAACCAAAGAAGAGTCTACAGGATTACGCTATGAAATTATATCGTTGTCAGTTGAGTTTGAAGGAACTAAAAACGTTTCTTTTGGCCTACCTGAAGTTAATGGACAAAACAACAACTACACAGGGACTATTAGTACCATTATATTGGCTAATTAGAATTTCTACACCATAATAGAATCTAATACCTATTCTTTTTAATGAATGGATGAGGGAAAGAGGTATTACTCCCTCCAATATCACTGTACTTTCTCTATGCTGTTCAAAGGTGTGACTTCAATAATTCCTTTTTTTCTATATTTTATTGCTTCTAGTGTTGCTTTAGCGGCACTTAAGGTCGTTGTGTAGGGAATAGAGTGCAGAAGAGCAACTTGGCGTAGTGAGAGGGAACTCTTTTGAGCTCTTTGCCCCATTGGGGTATTAATGAGTAAATCTATTGTTCCCATCTCCATGTGGTTAATAATATTAGGTTGGCCATCTCCTTCTTTTAGGAGTACTTCACACAAAATTTCTCTCTTAAATAAGAATTCAGCTGTTCCACGGGTAGCTGCAATAGTGAACCCGAGTTCTTT
>CAYZUR010000157.1:0-5038 GCA_964481535.1 uncultured Spirochaetaceae bacterium
TCTTCACTCTCTTTAAGGGTTGAAAAGAGTTGTGGGTAGCCATCACTAGAGAGGACAATTTCTTTTGCACTCTGTGGCACTTGAACTATTTTTATATGAGAGTGTTGGATTGGAGAAATACCATCTAAGACATAATAGGTATATTCTGATTCATAATCTGAGTTTTGAAGAATAGCTTGCTTCATTAAAAGGGGAACAATGTACTCACGCGCCACGTCTCTTTCTTGAATATCTTTAATACTAGAACCTTTAGAGAGTTCAACTGTAATCATGAGAGAGCGCAGGTTAGCAAGAACACTATCAATCTCTTTTTGAAATTGAATACTTACTCCATCTATTAAGGCCATGCAATCTCCGATGAACCACAATTCTTTATAATAATTACTATAGATAACACAACTGGCGGTACAACGGTGAGATGGAGTCTCTTTTGATTGTTCCAAAATTCCAAGTTCTTTATAAAAATCTCTAAAGGAGTCATTAATAGCATTGAAAGCGTCCAAAGCTTTTGTTTTTGGATGGAAAGTTTCAATCGCTTTTAGTGCAAGGGTTCTTGCAACTCTCCCTGGGTTTTCACCATTATACTTCATACCACTTTTATTTGTCGCACCATCTACAACTGCAATAAAATCATCACTTATAACAATTCCATCTTCACAGGCTGAACTATCGGGTCCTTTTGCTTGTTGGTAGTGCTCAATTATCTGCATCGTAGGGTACTCCTCTTTGTGTTACTATTTGCTTTCATTATACACAAAAAAGAAAAATAAGGAAAGTAAAAAAAAGAAAAAGGATTAGACTAATTGGATTTCATCTTGTATTATTATGGTAGTATTTCTTTTCTAATATGATAGTTACTATAAAGAACAGATTTATAGAACCTACTAAGGAAAGAAACAACATCGAAGTGAGCTTCATATGAGAGAACATGTAAAAAAAGATCATACATACGCAATATAACGAAGTAATTTTGGGTATACATTACGGTGATGAGTGTGGTTAGTAATTGTAGAGACAACAAGGGAGTAAAGATGAATGCAGTAAAAAGAAAGATAAAGATATTAGACTTACTCAAAGAAAAAGAATCAATTGATGTTGAAACTCTCACCTTGATGTTTGGCATATCGAAAGTAACTGCTCGAGGAGATCTTGATGATTTACATAAAAAAGGTCTTTTAATACGCACTCATGGGGGAGCAATGCTTCCAGAGAACCTTAGTTTAGTACGAGTTCTCTCTAACACACTAAAAGAGCATGAAAATGAGAAATATGCTATTTGTAAAGAAGCGCTCTCTTTCATTACCCCTGAAATGAATATTATTATAGATTCTGGCAGCACGACAATTCACTTAGCAAAGATGGTTCATTCTATTCCCTTAAGTGTAATCACTAACAGTGTATTAGTGGTAACTGAGTTGATGGATAGTGAACATGTAGAACTCTTTGTAGCAGGAGGAGTATTACGTAAAGCATCCCTTTCACTCATGGGAGATCCTTCAAGTTACTTTTTCTCCCAAGTCCATGCTGATATCCTCTTTTTAGGTTCATCAGGCTTCTCAATAGAAAAGGGAGTGAGTTGCACGAATATCATTGAAGCTCAAACAAAGAAGCAGATGATCTCTCATGCCTCTCGTGTAGTTCTTCTAGCAGACTCTTCCAAGATAGAGAAGATGTTTATTGCTCATGTGTGTGATTGGAGTGAAATAGACTATTTTATTACTGATTCATTAGAAGAAGAGGATAAGAAAAGGTTAGAAGAGAAAGGAGTACATGTCATTATTGCACCTCTATAATGAGACCTTCATGTCACTTGCTATTGTGTTTTTTTTCGTTAGAGAAAAGATCTCTCTATGAATTATCAAGGAGATAATCTAAGGAGCGATGTTTTTTGTATACTCTTTTCGATATTCTCTAGGTGAAATAGAAAGACGCTCTTTAAAGACTCTATTTGCGTGAGATATGGTGAGAAACCCGCTCATTAAAGAGATGGTAGCGATGGGAGTCGTTGATGTAATTAATAGGCGGCACATCATCTCTACCCTCTTTTCATTAAGATATTGAGTGAAGGTGAGATGCGTTAATTGTTTGAATACATAACAAAAATACGAAGTGGAGAGAAACGCTTGAGATGCAATCTCATCAACAGTAATAGACCTCGTAAAATTACTATCGATATAGGAAAGAGCTCTAGAGAGAGACGCAAGGTGGTGGGATGTAAGATGAGCCTCATCTTTAAATATAACCTCTTTGCTATAGATTCTTCCAAGTTGGACCAATAGGCTCAGTACCAAGGCTTTTATGGCCAATAGATAGCCAGCTTCTTTGTTCCTATATTCATCCATCATCTCTTGTAATAACTTTTCTATACGGCCCCTTAATGATAGGGGGATGTTCAATCGAGGTTTCACCTCTTTTTCACTTACTAAAAAAGGTTCTATATAGGCAAAGTCTATAAAGCTTTTCGCCATCTTTATTGAAATATTTTCTCCCCACAGAAATTCTGGATTAAATTCAACTTCTACAATATTAAAGGGAGTTTCCGTTAAAGCTCGAATAGAGTGGGGAATAAAGGGGGGGATAACAAATGCATCTCCTTCATTTACCATAAATTCTCTATCATTAATACTATGAACTACGTTACCACTGGCAACGTAGTTAATTTGAATCATTTCGTGAGTATGCTTTCCCTTTGTTACTTCACTTTCATTATAGGAGCGAATAAAAATGGGAAGGTTTTCATTATAATTGTCTTCCATCGTAAAAAGAGGAATAGATGATGAATCAACATACTTTTCTTTTATAATTTAGCAATACTCCTTCCACTTAATGCAGATAATTCTTTTTCAAAGGTGTTCTCTTTTGCATAATGGAGAACTTCATCAATATTCTCTGCAACTTTGTGGTATGCATCAATGTATTGATTAATTAAAGGGTCACACTCTTTTTCAAAGCGGGGGGCAACTAAGAAGGTAGTATGAGCGAGTAGTTCAGTAACAGGTAATGATCTTGATGGACTCTTACAATCTCCAAAAGGGCCACCTTCTAGAAATAGAGGGGCACTATGGAGTCTTCCATAGCCACAATAGCCGCAACTTACTCCTTCACTGCTTAATGCTTTTAAGAGGGCATAGGGCTCTTTTATATGTTCAGATGTCGGAATGTAGCGCCCATAGTGATACGAGAAGACTCTTTTTGTATGACTATATTCACCTTGAGTGGTAATAAATGGAATATCTTTTATTCCTTCATTGAGTTTTCGTGCATTACGCTCTCTCACCACAGAGACTTCATCAAGATCATCAAGAGCTGCGTTTGCAAGAGCGGCAGCAAAAGGGTGGATTCTATATTTATAGCCCATTGCAGTGAGGGCATACTTACGGTATGAGGAAGACGCATCAAGAGTTGGGATTACATCGTAGTGGCCAAGAGCTACAGCTCTCTCATAATATTCTTCATTATTTGTCACTAAAATGCCACCCTCTCCACCTGGAAGAGTTTTTGTCCCTTGTAGACTAAAGCAGCCAACATCACCCCAGACGCCCACCTTTTTATCATGGTAGGAAGCGCCATGAGCATGCGAGCAATCTTCAATTACTTTAAGAGAATACTTTTTCGCTATTTCCATAATAGATGCCATTGCACAAGGATTTCCCCACACATGAACGACCATGATAGCTTTTGTGCGTGGAGTGATGTGTTTAAGTATCTCACTTGGATCTAAGCAAAAGGTTTCTTTATCTACATCACAAAAGACAGGAATTGCGTGAGAGGCAATAATCGGGGTCACACTTGCCCAAAAGGTATATGAAGGAACTATTACTTCATCTCCTGGTCCGACTCCTACTGCAAACAATGCACTATGAAGAGCTGCTGTTCCATTACTTGTACATAATGCATATGAAGCATCTGAGTAGGCTGCAAAGCGGGAAGCAAATTTGGTTACAACATCGGATTGACTTGTCTCCCCTATCTCCATAAGCCTGTTTACTTCTTTAATTCCAGCTTCTCTGCATATAGGAAGAGTTGCTTCCTTTTTATAATCGAGGGTAACTGTTTTTTTACCACCAAAAAGGGCTAACACTGACATACAAAACTCCTTTTCATTTCTTAGACAAAACATCTGTGGTAAGTATGAATTGGGCATGTAAAGTTGTCAATCTAAAAAAGAGAATATAGCTAAATAGGATAAATAATGGGGACTTATTATTAAAAATAAGAAAATATGCAAACTTTTTTTAATGTCAAAATAAAACGGATTTACACAATAATCTAAAGATAGAGAGAAGACCATAAGAACCTCACCTTTTCACCTTCAATACAAATACAAGGTAAAAAGACTTTTGTATCCTCTTTGCTATAACAATTCAAAGAAATGATGATGTAGCACAAGATACCAGCATAAATGTAGCATACCATACATACGCACTTTTTTATAAGGTGAGTATGTACGTTATGTATTGTGACAGTATTATTGTTGGAGAAATGCTGGTTGATTCTTTGCTTCTTCGATGAAGGCAAGGATATTTTCTAATGGGACGTCCCCTTCAACCGCATGAGACGGAGAGAATATATATCCCCCTTCTCGTCCTATTTCAAGGAGGTGTTTTGACTCTTTTATTACATCTTTTACGGTTCCAAAGGGAAGAGTTTTTTGGGTAGATAAGCCTCCCCAGAAAGCCAACTTCCCTCTATATTCTTGTAAGAGGGCATCAGTGTCCATCACTTCTGGTTGAAATGGGTTGAAACATGAAAGCCCTATAGAGACAAGTTCAGGGAAGAGTTCGTCAACATCTCCACAGGAGTGGATAAAGACATATTTACCCTGTACAATTACTGCTTCATACATCTGTTTTAGATAGGGAAAAATAAATTCTTTCCATAGATGAGGGCCCATGATTAACCCGCTCTGTGCTCCCCAGTCATCACCGAAGCAAACAGCATCGATATCATAGGTACACGCTTTATCGAGTTGTGCAATATTATATTCTGCAATTTTGGCAAAGAGTTCATGAACAAATTCTGGATTTATATAGAAATC
>CAYZUR010000158.1:0-5031 GCA_964481535.1 uncultured Spirochaetaceae bacterium
ATCGCGACTTTTAGATCAAAATGTACTGATTCACTCACAACTCCCATATTGGAATAATTAATGGCATGTTCATAGAGTTTAGCACTAAATAAGAGACTTTTTGTTGGGATACATCCCCAGTTAGTACATACGCCACCAAGAGCATCTTTTTCAATAAGAAGGACACTCTTACCCATCTCACCGGCCGCATGAGCTGCTACGTATCCTCCAGGGCCAGAGCCAATTACAATTACTTCATATTCTTTCATCTTAATATCCTCTTCTTATAACGCGAGCAATAGATCAATCGATTCAATATTCTTAACAAGAGTTGATAAGAATTTTGCACCAGGAGCTCCATCTACTGCCATATGATTTATGGTGAGAGAAAGGGCAATATGAGGAACAAAAGAAACATCATCTCTCCCCCGTCCCACAGGCCGTAGGCTAATTCCACCAACTCCGAGTATTGCAACTTCTGGAATATTTATTATTGGAGTAAAGGTATCTATCCCTAAAGCTCCTAAGTTCGTTACCGTAAATGTTGATCCACTTAATTCATCAGGTTGGGATTTTCCGTCAATTGCAGAATAGGCTACCCTTTTAGCTTCATCACTTAACTCTTTTAAGTTACAAAGATCTGCCAATTTTATTACAGGAACTAATAATCCTTTAGGAGTATCAACTGCACATCCTAAGTGGATATGAGTAAATTCTTTTATAGAATCTCCTAAAAAATGGGCGTTCATATAAGGAAAGGAAGAAAGAGTTTTTGTGACAGCAAACATCACAAGGTCATTAATAGTAATGTTGGTAAGTTCTAACGAAGGGTCACTCTCTTTTAATCTTTTTCTCAAAGATTGAAGAGTAAGCGCATTAGCAAAACCTGTCATAGTAAATTGAGCTGTTGTGTGAACAGACTCACTCATACGAGTTGCAACAACTTTTCTAATTCCTTTTACTGGTTTAATGGTGACACTTTCTTCATATGTGGAACCACTATCTTCATTAGGGGGTAGATGAGAGAGAAGATCACTTCGCAAGATTCGTCCACCAATTCCACTCCCTTTTTGAGGAACTTCTTTTCCATTAAGGCTCATCTGTTTAGCTGCTGGAGAGAGAGAAGGACGAGAGGAAGCAACTTTAAGGACATCGCGTTCAATGATACGTCCTTTGGGTCCTGTTGGACTCACTTCTTGTAAAGAAACACCTGCATGAGTTGCTGCATGTTTAGCTCGAGGGGACGCAAAAGTACCATCACTTGTTTCTTTTGAAACATGAATGGGTGTAACAACTTCTTCTTTCACTTCTTCTACTGTTTCACTCTCTGTTGTTTTTGATTTCTCTACTTTCTCCCCTTTTTCTCCAACTGCCATAATTGGTGACATTACAGGAACTTCATCCCCTTCGTTGTAAAAGAGGGCAAGGATAGTTCCATCACTTGTCGCTTCTACATCAATTGTTGATTTATCTGTTTCTGCTTCACAGACAATATCTCCAACAGAGACAGTGTCTCCAACCTTTACTTTCCAATTGAGAATGAGACAGGATTCAACAGAATTTCCCTGTTTTGGCATTACAATTTCTACAGCCATGTTTAGTTCTCCCTTAAATAAAATAATTACTCGTGTTATACAATAATTAATTCAATAGCTAATGATGAAATCTCATCGATTGCAGAGGATGGTAATCTATCATCTGTGATGAGAATGTCTATATCTTCTAAGTTACATATTTTTACAAATCCAATGTTATTAAACTTTGAGGAATCTACTAATACAACTTTTTTTGTTGCTTGAAGTGCCATTTTTCTCACTATTTCAGCATTTTCACTTAGGTGAGTAGTAAGGCCATGGGAAATAGAAACTCCATCAGTTCCTGCAAAAGTGATATCTACGTGATAGTTTTCTAATTGAGAAAGGGCTGTGGGTCCAACAAGAGCTTCAGCAGAAGGTCTATACTCCCCTCCCACTATGGTGAGTGACATGTTGGGATTGCTCCTTACATAGGGGGTTATGAGTGTTGAGTTTGTTACAACAGAAAGGTTTCTTTTTCCAAAGAGGTACTTTGCTACTAATGCACTAGTAGTGCCATTAGTAATCATAATACGGTCGCCATCCTTTACCATAGATGCGGCTTTTTGTGCAATTTTTTTCTTAAATTCTGTATTGCTTGATTGTTTTTCCATAAAAAGTGGATGGTATGCTGCAATTGCAGATCCATGAGAGCGGTTAATAACCCCTTTCGCCTCAAGTGAGCGTAAGTTGTTACGAACAGTCACAGAAGAAACTTTTAACAGGTCACTAAGGACTGTGACTGATAATTCGCCACTACCCATGAGTAATTCTACAATCTGTTCTTCTCTTTGTGATAATCCAACCATTTTCCATCTCTTTTGTTTTTATTTCAATTCTCTTTCGATTCTATTTCATATTACTTTCATTGTCAATTACAATATCTATTTATTTATGAATTAAAAAAAATTTTATATAAAAAAGATTACGACCTAATTCTATATTGTAGAACAATAATCTTTTCAGTATGATTTTTTTGAAAGGAAAAATTGATGATAAACTCTGTACTCAAAGCTTTAGATATTATGAACGTATTCAGCCCGGACAAACCCTTACTCACTCTTTCCGAGATCTGTGAAATATTGCCCTACCCCAAAACGACACTGCGTACGATTTTAAAAACTCTGGAATCCAGGGGATTTATAGAGTGTAAAGAGAGAGGTGTTTACTCTCTGGGCACAGCAGTGATTCCCCTGACTCAATCCGTAAGGGTCAATGTTCAACTGAGAGATCGAGCGGCTCCCCTACTCAGGGAGCTAGCAGAATTCTGCAGCGAGTCAGTGTATCTTACAATTATGGAAGGATCAGAATGCCTTTATATTTATGCTATAGAATCATCAGACCGCCTCCTAGCACGCTCCGCCATAGGCGATATCATGCCCATGTACTGTACATCTGTAGGTAAAGCCATCCTCTCTTTCCTACCTGAAGATGAAGTCAATAGAATTATCGAAGAATTTCCTTTAGCACCCATCAATGTCCATACCATTACAGATGTTGAGATCCTCAAAGAAAAACTTCAGCAAGGTCGCCAAAGAGGCTATTCAATCGATAATGAAGAGCACGAGCTAGGTGTCTACTGTCTGGGTGCTCCTATATTTAATGAAAAGGGAGAAGTTTTTGCATCCTGTAGCGTTTCGGGAAGTGATAAACAGATCCTGGGAGAAAAACTGGAGGCTTATTCAGCAGGGCTCTGTTATACTGCTCAGGAAATATCACGCAGGATGGGATTTGTACCGAAAGGAGACACTCTGCTATGGCGGGAAACAATTAATCCCTTAAGAGAAAATAAATGATTCTCAGGGCCTGTTAAAGCCCTTCTGATGGTAACAAACTATGGCAAAGCATGGATTAAAAGCGCTGACAGATAAAAATTCTGAATACCGGAAATTTAAATCTGTCACTGCTCTTATGACAACTCTACCAGATAGCTCTGTGAATTTCACAAAATCCTTTAATATCTTTAAAATCAACTTTGTTTCCCTCTTCCGGCTGGAAATACCCTTCAAAGGTTCCAACAAACTGCCGAAAAATCGTTTTAACGAGAGGTCCCGCATTGATTTTGTCGTTTCTCTCCCCTTCGGGAGTAAAAGTAAGGTCCAGAGTTCCGGCTTCATCGTACACATGCCAGCTCTTATAGGGATCCAGGGGATCAATATCGTAAATAACCCGCGAGACTCTTGTTCTCTTATTGTTAACCCAGAAGGCATTTTCAGAAAAGTAAGTTTCGTTTACAAAGGCTGCCAGATTGGAACCAATACTGGTTCCGTCAGGCAATATCGAGCCGAAGGCTGTCCAATACCAGTTTGTCTCGCGGCGGAGATACCCTCCAGACCAGTCATATATGGCTGTAACGGCTTTACTGTCAAAAGAGAGCTCTTCTCCATCAAGGGACATTTCAAACTTTTCTGCAATCAGAGGTGAGCATTTTTCAGTGAAAGTGAAACGGTTGGGATCATTGGGGTTAAGAACCCTGAGAGGCTGATGTGTATCCATTGCATAGGGAAAACTACCTTTGACTTTCAGCCGGTTTTTAAAATTGCAATCAAAGGTCAGGACTCCTTTATTGGGCCTTTCTCAATAAGAAGAGACGTTTTACTGCCATCAAAACGGGCTGTATAGGCATCGGGATTGCGGGGAAAATTCATCTTTTTTGAGAAGCCCAGGCATTTATCATCCGATTCAAGGATGAGACCCTCCCCCATTTTGTAGAGGAATCCAAATACATTTTTAATGGCTCCCAAATCTACTATAGCAAAACCAACGATATAATCTCCCGCCGTTACACCTATGTAGTTGAATTGATGATAAGCCATTTTCTTTTTTAGCCCCTTGATCTCTTTGTTAAAAAAATCTCTGAGAATGAAATCTTTATAATTCCATTCAAGGGGTTCATCTATACATCCATAATTGACTTTATTATTCTTAGCGATTAGTTGTTTCATTTTACAGTTCCTTTTTATCAAAAATTTATTTTTCCATAGACCGGTAAACCCTGTCGTATATGAAAAATGTAGGGACATTCATGTTTCACTATAGGCCCACCAACTCCCAGTGTCAATAAATTTATCACCCGATCACTTTACATTACAATATCTATTTATTTATGAACTATTGGTATTATGTATAGATTTTAAAATGATTATTTTTATTGTGTAATATTGCATAATTTTCTACTTATCGGCTACATTGAACTCGTAATAGGAGGTAATATGGGTATTGTGTATCAAATTTCGCTCTATAGTGTGGTGGGACTTGCTGGGATTCTTATCCAAGAAGTACTCCCTTTTCTCTTTCCAGCCCCTATTATATCGATGGTACTGTTATTATTACTACTGATAGGTAAATTGGTAAAAAGTGAGAGTATAGCTCCTCTTTCAAATGCTCTTTTATCAAATATGGGGCTCTTTTTTATCATTCCAACTATTTCAATCATTCGATATATAACACTTTTGGAACAACATCTTTTTTCATTCAT
>CAYZUR010000159.1:0-5010 GCA_964481535.1 uncultured Spirochaetaceae bacterium
CCAAATTCTTGAATCAATGTACACCCTTCCTGTTCAAAGTAAGATTATGGTCCTTTCCCCAGTAGTTATTGGAAGAAAAGGGGAACATAAAAAGATTTTTGAAGATGCTAAAAAAGATGGCTTTGTGAGAGTGAGAGTAAATGGGGTAATATATGCAATTGAAGATGTTCCATCCCTTAAGAAGCAAGAAAAACATTCAATTGAAATTGTTGTAGACCGTCTTATCTTATCATCGGATGTACGTTCTCGTTTAGCCGATTCTATTGAAAGTGCCACCAATATGAGTGATGGCCTTGTGAGTATCTTAAGGGTAGAAGAGGATGGTAATGAAAACGTCATTACTTACTCACAAAAGAACAGCTGTATTCACTGTGGAATTAGCTTACCAGAAATAGAACCACGCCTTTTTAGCTTCAACAATCCATTTGGAGCATGTCCCGTTTGTCATGGACTTGGTAATATCAGTGATTTTGATGTTGATAAAATCATTCCAGATTATAATAAATCTTTTAACCAAAGAGCTATTGCAACTCATAATCCTGAAGCGAGTTGGGCAAGAGTCTCTTTTGAAGCACTTGCAGAACATTACAATTTTTCACTCGATACCCCGTTTAAAGAATTATCTGATGAAATTATACAGATTATTCTTTATGGAGGGAGCGACCCAATTGAATTAACGTATCATAACAGGAAAAGAAACTCGACCTATACAGCCCTTAAACCATATGAGGGAATTATTACAGAACTAAGAAGACGATATAGAGAAACAGGATCATCTCCTATGAGAGGATGGATGGAAAGCTACATGAAAGGACAGACTTGCCCCACATGTAATGGGAAAAAGTTACGCAAAGAGGCGCTCTCTATCCTCGTTGATCATAAAAATATTTATGAAATTACCTCCCTTTCAGTAAAGAATTCTGTTACCTTCTTCAAACAATTATCATTAAATCCAACACAAATTGAAATTTCTAGGCAAGTATTAAAAGAGATTAACTCAAGACTCAATTTTCTGGTAAATGTAGGGCTCGATTACCTTACACTCGACAGAAATACAGGGTCGTTAAGTGGGGGAGAATCTCAACGTATTCGACTAGCAACACAAATAGGAAGTGCCCTTAGTGGTGTTATTTATGTCCTCGATGAACCAAGTATTGGTCTACACCAAAAAGATAACCACAAACTTATTGAAGCTCTAAAGGCCTTACGTGATATAGGTAATACCCTCATTGTTGTAGAACACGATGAAGCAACAATGCTCGCAGCTGATTACATCGTAGATTTAGGACCCGGAGCTGGAATACATGGAGGATATATTACTTCTCAAGGAACTGCTAAAGAATTAATGGCAAATCCAAATAGTCTCACCGGAAGGTATTTAG
The DNA here is from genome assembly GCA_964481535.1 of uncultured Spirochaetaceae bacterium. Classification (GTDB taxonomy): domain Bacteria; phylum Spirochaetota; class Spirochaetia; order Sphaerochaetales; family Sphaerochaetaceae; genus SABI01. The sequence goes on from CAYZUR010000159.1 coordinate 1,383, forward strand.
CAAAAGAATTAACGATGCCCCATATAGAGAAACGGAGAGCAGGTAGTGGTAATTTGTTGAATATCTTTGGGGCTAAGAAGAATAACCTCAAAGGTATTGATGTCTCTTTCCCTCTTGGTGTAATGAATGTAATTACCGGAGTGTCTGGTTCTGGAAAATCAACACTTCTTCATGAAATACTCCTTCCTGCCCTAAAAAGAATTATTAATAGACAACATGAAAATTATGATGGGTATACTTCAATTACCGGCAGTGAACATATTGATAAAGTAATTAGTATTGATCAAGCTCCTATTGGAAGAACTCCCCGATCTAATCCAGCAACCTACGTTGGTGCATTTACTCCAATAAGAGATCTTTTTGCATCTCTGCCTGAAGCAAAAGCGAAAGGCTATAAACCCGGAAGATTTTCTTTTAATGTATCTGGGGGAAGGTGTGAGCACTGTAAAGGGGATGGAAAATTAAAAATAGAGATGAACTTTTTACCCGATGTATATGTTACTTGTGATGTATGTAAAAGTAAAAGATTTAATAAAGAGACTTTACGAGTCTATTATAAGGGGAAGAACATCTATGATGTCCTTGATATGACAGTGAGTGAAGCTTCTCAGTTTTTTAAAGCAATCCCCTCAATTCATCGTAAGATAGATACTCTAGAATCAGTTGGACTTGGATATATAAAGTTAGGGCAATCTGCCCTTACATTAAGTGGAGGGGAGGCTCAACGGGTGAAATTATCACTCGAGCTTGCAAAAAGAAGTACAGGAAAAACTCTTTACATCTTAGATGAACCAACAACAGGACTCCATTTTGCCGATGTAAAAAACTTGATGGAAGTCCTTAACCGAATCGTAGATACAGGCAATACAATTATGCTTATTGAACACAATCTAGATATCATTATGAGTGCAGATCATATTATTGACCTTGGTCCTGATGGAGGAGATAAGGGGGGTGAGTTAGTGTGTTATGGTACACCTGAAGAAGTTTCTCTTTCAAAGAGAAGTCACACAGGGTATTATATAGCACACCATATTCATGAAAATAGTTAGAGTAACACGCTCACTTTTTATCATCTCCTCTTTAGTGCTTTTCTTGTTATTCAATACGCATCTATACGCTCAAAATGATCAACGCATAGACCTTATTATTTCTAGTATTAGTGAAAGTTCTCTCTCATCCTTAAAAGAAAAAAGTAAATTTCTTTCTCTTAATCCGAGTAATGATAGAGAGGAACTAATCAAAAACCTCTTTGCCTATTATGGATATACGCCTGTAGAGAAAGAAGAAGAGCTTACGATAAGTGGATATCTTACTATTAACAGAAGTGATTCTTTTTATGTTAATGAAACAAGAGATATTATTGTGCTAGATGGAAATGTTTCTATTAATTTTACAGGTGATGTATTGACAGCAGATAATGTTATCTATAACGATACTTTAGGCTACCTAAGTGCAGTAGGGAATGTCATATTTGAACAGAAAAAAGATGAGGAAGTAGAAGTTATCAAAGGTTCTTCTCTTACCTATAATATTACCACCAAAGAGATCGTACTGGGCAATGGGAGAATTAGTAGTTCCAATAGCGATGAAGATGGCAATGTTACAAACTTTTCATCTCGTGGTGATACTATGATGTTATCGAGTGAACCTTTTTTGATCTCAGTTGCTGATTCATTAGTAACAACGAGTGTAGATAATGACTATTATCAAATAACATCAAAATTTTTCCATGTAAACGAAGGCAATGACCTCTTTTTGTCATCATCCTTTTTGTATATGGGGAGAGTTCCCATCCTCTATATCCCTTTCTTATTCTATCCAGGAAAAACTCTGATCTTTAACCCATCTTTTGGTTATGACTCTGATACGGGGATTCAAGTAAATACCAGTTATGAATTGTATGGAAAAAATCCCCTTATTCATGAAAAAGATGAAAGTGGAATTACCTCCTTTTTTAGTGGAGAGCAAACGTTAGAAAAATCCTCTTCTCCTACCTATTCTTCTGCCAAGAATCCAAATCCTTCAAGAATAGAAAAATGGGCAATTGAATCTTCATCATTTGGAACAATATATGCAGACTCGTATCAAAAGAATGGTATCTTTTTAGGGTATGAAGGAGTTCACAATCTTTTTGAAAAGAGTCTTAACGCAACATTGCTTGCAGGAATTGCATATAAAAATCCCTCAACATTATTAAATGATGCCTTGTTTAGATATATTTTTACTCCTGATATTTCCTATAAAAAGAATTCAACTTCTGTTTCTCTCAAACTCCCTATCTATAGTGACAGTGATGTAAAAAAAGAGTATTTACAGAGAGATATTAGAACAAGACTTCTAGAACTCGCCTCTATTAATACAAAAGAAGAAAAAGAGATAAGTACTATTAACTCCTACACATGGGCTTTTACAAGTTCTACATCCTTTTCTCCAAAAGTCCTTAGCCCATACATCAAGTCAATTAATATCACTAAGTTAAACAGTGATATCAAGTTTGAGAAACATTATGATAATTCTATTGGTGGGTTTCTTATTGATGAAGTGACCCTTATAGACTTTAGTGCAAAGATGGATGGAACTTTGTTAGATATAACATGGAAAGCAAAGAGTGATGAGCAAGAATCAGAAGAAAAGAGTGTCTCAACTGAACAAAAGGAGACACTTACCTCGTATCAATTAGCATTACCACCAAACGTAACAAAGGATAAGAAAAAGAGTCCATTAGAATCATATTTGAAAATAAATTATGAGATAAAACAGGATGTGAAAAAAGTATATGATTATAAAAAAGGGAAACAAGATGATACTATCACAACCAACAACAACACCTCTTTTATTAGATTAGATTCTCGCATAGGTCCTAAAATAATTACATTTAACCATACCCTTAAATCGCTGCTCACGAACAATACAACAGAGAACAAAGAGTCAAAACAATACGAAATATCATCAGATAACACTATCACCCTTCCTTATGTAAATATTTCGTATACATTAAACCAACGCTTATACAGAAATTCGTATCAAAAAGTTGATGGATTAGTAGAAGTAAACGAAGGATTTACCGATTTTTCCTCTGATTATGTAAAAACTCACTCTCTTAGTTACGCACCCACTTATACAATAAAAGAGGTCACCCTTTCTCCGTCTGTAACCTACCAGCTCCCTCCATTAGAACAAACACTTACCCCCAAAATAGCATTAAGGTATAAAGCTATTACCACCTCTTTTTCCCTAGGCGTTAAAGAAGATGAGAGTAATAGGTTAGATATCTTTAAAGGGAATTTTCTTTTTCTTATAAGACAGATATTATAAAATTTTCTAACATTGCCAATTATACAAAAACTACAACCATTACCCCTTTCTATAACAATCTTACCATTGATACCTCAATAGGATTAGATGCTTTTAATTCGTATCTAAAAATTAGTGGTAAAAGTACATATATTACGAACACATCTATGTTTAAACAGATATCTGGCTCTTTTTCCCTTCCATTTATCGATATTTCTTTGAAAGGAACCCAAGTTGAGAATAGAATAGTAGGGGAATCTGTAGATGTAAAGGTAATTAATTCACTAGAAAAAAAACTATGGTGGAAAAATAGGATCTCATTATCATATGA
>CAYZUR010000160.1:0-4997 GCA_964481535.1 uncultured Spirochaetaceae bacterium
ACTACATTTCATATAGTCCTCCCCGCTTCATTAAGTGGATTATCCGCAACACTCCTACTCGCTTTATCGAGGGCAATTGGTGAGACTATGATAGTGGCATTGGCAGCAGGAGCTGGATCTAAACTCACATTGAACCCCTTTGTTGGAGCTGAAACAATCACTGGATACATCGTGCGGATATCGGGGGGAGACGTCAGTTATAATTCAGTTGATTATACGAGCATCTTTGCACTCGGACTTCTTCTATTCATCATTACATTTACATTGAATCTGATTAGTCGAAGTATTAGTGCAAAATATCACCAGGAGTATGAATAAATGGAATCTAAACAATATTACTCAAGTGGACAGGAAGCATTAAACAAGGTTACAAAAAGGAAAAATCGAGGATTGTTTTTTCAAACCTTTTTCATATTTTCAACCTTTCTTTCAGTAATCTTTCTCGTAATTCTTCTCATCTCTATTATAGATGAAGTATTTGGATATGCCGCATTAGTAGATGAAAAACCACTCTCCTCACTTTCATTACAGACAAGTAACATAAACGCGTTATCTCGTGATCAATTAATTGCATTATCAAATGAATATATTTCTTCTGGTATATTAAGAAGAATTGAATACGATAAACCACTTCAAGAGCGCAGTAACAAGGAGATTGTTTCATTAGTTGAACAATATGTAATTAAACCGCAAGTTCTGAGAACATGGGGATTATGGGAATCTTTAACTCAAAAAGATGAAATTGAAAAATTTGTCACATCACAGGAAAATGGATATCTTTCATTTCGATCCTGGGTTACGCCATCCTTTCTTCTAGGAAGCCAATCTTCTAATCCTTTAATAGCCGGTATGAGAACTGCCTTTTTAGGATCTATGTGGATCTTATTAGTAACCTTTATTTTTGCATTTCCTTTTGGAATCGGAGCTGCAATTTATTTACAAGAGTATTCCCCTAAAAACAGATTAACAAATATGATGCAGCTTAATATTTTCAACCTATCTGCTGTCCCATCCATTATATATGGACTATTAGGATTAGCCTTTTTTGTAAGGGTGATGGAACCCGTTACGAGTGGTGCAATATTTACACATCTTTCCGCTACAGTTGCAAATGGAAGAACCATCCTATCAGGAGGTCTCACTTTAGGATTACTCGTTCTACCAATAATTATCATCAACACTCAAGAAGCTTTAAAAGCAGTTCCCGACTCTTTAAGAATGAGCAGCTATGGCCTTGGGGCAACAAAGTGGCAAACAATATGGCATCATGTACTTCCTGCTAGTTTTAGTAGAATATTAACTGGAACTATATTAGCACTCTCAAGGGCATTAGGAGAGACTGCTCCTTTGGTTGTTATTGGGGCTTCTACTTTTATTAGTGTAGATCCTAGTGGAATTTTCAGCAAATTTACGACCCTTCCAATTCAGATTTATCAATGGTCTGCCCGACCACAAGGGGCGTATCGAAGTATTGCCGCTGGAGCAATTATCACACTATTAGTATTACTACTCATTATAAATAGTAGTGCAATCATAATCAGAGAGAGATTATCACGTAAAAAGAGGCTTGAAGCATGAGTGTATTAGAACAACTAAAAATTCAACCAGTAGTATCTGTAGATGCAATGATGAAAAATGAAAAAAAGATTATAAAAATAGATAATGTAACTATTTCTTATGGAGATTTTGAAGCTGTAAAGAATGTATCAATCGATATCGCCAAACACAAAGTAACAGCATTCATTGGTCCCTCTGGTTGTGGAAAGTCGACTGTACTTAGATCTATCAACCGAATGAACGACACAATCCCTGGCTCTTCAATTAAAGGAGGAGTTATCTTTGAGAACCACAATATATACGATGAGAAAGTAGACCCGGTACTCATCCGACGTGAGATTGGTATGGTATTTCAAAAACCCAATCCCTTCCCTAAAAGCATTTATGAAAATATAGCATGGGGAGCAAGAATTAACGGTTTTAAAGGCGATTTAGAGGAACTTGTAGAAACAAGTTTAATTCAAGCTGCTTTATGGTCAGAAGTCAAAGACAAGTTAAAACAAAACGCTCTACGATTAAGTGGAGGACAACAACAACGCCTTTGTATTGCCAGGACCATCGCAGTCATGCCAAAGGTAATTCTTATGGATGAACCAGCCTCTGCCCTCGATCCAATAGCAACAGGTAAGATAGAAGACCTCATCTTACAATTGAAAGAAAATTACACCATAGTAATTGTAACCCACAATATGGGGCAAGCCTCAAGAGTTTCAGATTATACAGCATTCTTTATGGTCAATGAAAATAGAACTGGGTATCTGCAAGAATTCAATAACACTGAACAACTCTTTTTAAACCCAATTCACAAGAAAACAGAAGAATATATTTCAGGTAAATTTGGTTGATACCAAAATATTATATAAGGATAAACATATGAAAACAAACAATTCACTTGATGATAAAATGAAATTTTTTCAAGAAATGATGTTACAAATGGTAACACGAGTTGAAGAGTCTATTTATCAAGCACGAGCTGCCTTTGAAGAACACAATGTAGAACTTGCAAGAAAAGTTATTGAAAATGATTATTTCATCGATCAGTTGCAGGAAATAATAGAAAATGATGGAGTTCGCCTCCTTGTCTCGGAGTCTCCATATGGACACTACATGAGACATATAATTGCAGGAATAAAAATGGTTTCTAATCTTGAGAGAATGGGAGATCATGCCGTTCATCTTGCTAAAATGACGAGTTCTCAGCAATACGAGATAGAACAACCATTTATCAAAAAAATTAGTGATATGGCTCTCATTGGAGCAACAATGATAAGAAAAGCTGTTGAAGCGTTTGTTGATGTGAAAGCCGAAAAAGCAATAGAAGTTGCTAGAATGGATGATACATTGGATGAAGCAAGAGATGAAATAAACGCACTTCTGTTTAATACTATCGTCTCCACACCAGTACAAATGGAACGAATCTTAAATTTATTCTATGTTGCAAAAGAGATGGAACGACTTGGAGATCACGTAACGACAATTTGTCGCTGGATAGTATATATGGAAAAAGGAGAGAGACCTCATCTCAATATTCCGCATCATAAAGGCTCTTGATAAATCGACCTAATTCTTCGATTGATGAAAAATATTGAGTTTCCATTTACTAGAACTCACCTATTTTGAGGTTTTTGATGTAGAAATCATTCAATTAGACAATATTACAGGGAGTCATCCAGTGGAGGCGGAATCAAGACAAATTTCCCCACATGTTTCTTCTCCATAAACGCACGCTGAGCCTCCACAATCTGTTTCAGTGGAAATGTCTTTGCAAGGAGAGGTCGTATCTCGCCGTTCTCGATATAGGATATAAGGTTTGGGAAAACAGGTTCATCCCACGCGGTGCACCCTATCATCGTCAGATCTTTCAGATAAAAAGTACGCATATCAAGTGTCACTATTGGTCCAGCGATGGCTCCAGAGGAAACATACTTACCACCTCTTTTCAGCACCTTCAGCATCCCATCAAAAGCTGGGCCTGCTACATTATCAAACACGACATCCACAGAGTTCTCACCAAGACAGGTAACTATATCATCACCACGAGCTATAACAAAATCTGCTCCAATTATTTTCATCTGAGCATGCTTTTCCTTCCCTGCAATTGCAATCACAGAGGCTCCCCGGCGCTTTGCCAACTGCACTACAGCCGACCCTACTCCACCCGAGGCTCCAGCGACCAACACATGATCCCCCCTAGACACCTTCGCTCTGTGTACCATATTTTCTGCTGTACCGTAGGCACAGGGAATAGTGCCAAGTTCAGCATCACTCCAATCGCAGTCCACGGGGAAGATTTCCTCAGCCCCCACTTTAACAAATTGGGCGAATGCACCATCAAAATCTGAGGCCATCCAGATGTTATCCAGTGAATCCCATCCTGAAATACGAATACAAGGTCTAACCAGAGCGCGTAAACCAATCGTACTTTCATCGCCTCCAGGGGCAACTGCGACAACTCGTGTGCAACAATCTGTACCCTGAATAAAGGGAAATGGCGTCGCCTCATTCCACCCTCCATCTGCCTTTGCTTCCGCCTCTTCCTTCTCGGTAGCTGTCAGAGCTTCTGTCCCGGCATTGACTGTGGAAGAATACCAGCCAAGGCGGGTATTAATTTCAGTATTGTTAACTCCAGCAGCGAGTACCTGCAGAAGAACCTCCCCAGGGGCAAGTGTCGGGACCGGAACATCGCGATACTCGAGTTGTTCGTATCCACCATTGCCCATTGTTACAATTGCTTTCATAGTTGATTTACAACCTTTGAGATCAAACCTATCCTTTTGGGAAAATTCTGTGCTTTCAGAGACCATACTATACTCCTTATTTCTGTCTGCCTTCTTCAATGGTAAAGAATACAGCTATAATAGAGAATTTTCCAGAGATTATCATTTTTTATTTGTTCGAGTGATAAACATAAAACACCTGGTAGAAAACCTTCCTTTACTTTCAATCTGATATACTTTTCGCATATTAAATTGACATTACAATCTCTCTCATATTATTTGATTGTAGTACTCAAATAATATAGGGAATTGGGCTTTCTATCCATTAATCAGAAAATAATTTATGTGGAAAGTTTTTCAAGAGACTCCATAATATAGAATAATTACTCCATAATTCTTTGTCGAGATTTCTCTAACTGACTAAATTCTCCATCTTTACGATCAACAGTAAGAGTAAAGGTGGATCCAACATCTATAGAACTAGTGACGCTCACATTCCCATGATGAACATGAGCAATATGTTTTACTATTGATAGTCCGAGCCCTGTCCCTCCAGAAGAACGAGAACGAGCAGTATCAACACGGTAAAATCGTTCAAAAATTCTCTCCAGCTCATCAACAGGGACACCGTATCCACTATCAATCACCTTTATAATAAGTTCATTCTCATTCACAAAAGTTTCTACACGTACACGACTTTGAGGGGGTGAGTAAACTATTGCA
>CAYZUR010000161.1:0-4967 GCA_964481535.1 uncultured Spirochaetaceae bacterium
AATAGGATTATGCTCATTGGTTCAAAAGCTGCTTTCGACCGACAAGCGACAGCCTTTGAAACTGTTGGAAACATCTACTCTCCCTTTTACCAACAAGGAGATGCAAGCTACATCCTTACACTGCCCGAAAAAGAGCGATGGGATTTCGTAGGAGGCACTCCAGCTAAAGATGTGAGTGCCGCTTTTGATTACTATATAAACAATTATAACAACAACAAACCCTTTATCCTTGTTGGCCATTCACAAGGCGCTATGATGCTTATGTTCCTATTAAAGGACTATATGATTGAACACCCTGAAGTATATGAACGAATGGTGAGTGCCTATGTTATCGGGTATTCAGTGACCAATGATTATATGGCAAATAACCCACACCTCAAATTTGCAAATAACGCAGATGATACTCGTGTAATTATTTCCTATAATACACAATCGCCAGATATTGCTTTTGGCAAAAACATCTTAGTTACAGACACAACTTCCCTAGTCATTAACCCTATTAACTGGAAAAGAGATGGCACGATGGCTGCTGCGTCAGAGAACCTTGGCTCATACATGCCAAACAGCCTTGGCAGTTATTCTAAAGTTGATAATCTAGCAGATGCTCAAATAGATCTAGCTCAAGGTGTTGTAGTCTGTTCTACTGTCGACGATGAAGCTATGTACACACTTTCTCCCACATTTAATCGGGGAGTGTATCACAGTTTTGATATACCATTTTACTATTACAATCTAAGGGAAAACGCAGAAAACAGGGCCAATAATTTCATGAAATAGAGAAATAGATAAAGGTATATATTTTTGGAAGAAAAAGGAAAATAAGAAAAATGAAAAAGGAAAAATTCACCAAAACACTCATCATCATAGGATTGATTATATCCACATGTGTAATGAGCAGCTGTCAAACAAGCACTATCTCTAAACAAAGTGATTCTAGAGAATCTTTAGCAGAATATATAGCACAACATGGCCCCCTTATTACAGCACACAGAGGTTATGCTGAAGTGGCACCAGAGAATACGATGAGTGCTTTTATAGCAGCATACGAAGCAGGGGCTGATGCGTGTGAATTTGATGTTCATATGAGTGTAGATGGTGTGTTAGTTGTTTTTCATGATGAGAGTGTGGATCGTACAACAAATGGCAGTGGGCTCATTAAAGAGTTAACCTATGACTACCTCTCTACACTCGACGCAGGAAGTTGGAAAGACCCTATGTTTACTGGTGAGAAAATACCAACATTGCATCAAACCTTAACCTATTTTAAAGAACATAATATGGTAGCAGTGCTTGAAATAAAAGTTGCAGAAATAGTAGATGAAATATTAGAAATGCTCCATGAAACTCAGATGGATAAAAGCACAGTAATAATTAGCTTTGCAGAATCTGCAATAACAAAGATAGTTCAAAACAATCCAGACATTCCAGCTCTTTTGCTACTCTATAATAAAGCCTATATGACAGGTTCGACGATGAGTAAAGTAGAAAGCATGATTCAAAAAGCAGATCTGGTAGGGACAAAATACATTGGCCCTTTCTCTTTTCAACTAGAGAATTATGATTCTGAGTTATTGCCTGATGTTATCTATAATCTGGAAAACAATATTGACCCTGGAAATCTTCCATTAGCTTTAGATTCAGAAACGATAGAAGAGCTACATAAAAGGGGATATATAATTGATGCATGGACAGTAGATTCACAGGAGAACATAAAATCCTTAATTACTAGTAAAGTAGATTTTCTTACCACCAACTACCTTGAACGAGCAATGAGAATAAAAAAGGAAGTACAAAGTCAATTATAGAGAGCTACCACGGCTTTCTATAGATGTTTTTCCTTCACTGGCAGTTAAACATCTTCCTCTGATGAATATAGTACAGTAGATCATTCAGTACTAAAAAATAGAGAACCAAATTATTCATTAGAATATGAAACAAGAGAAATGGTTGAAATTTGAAAAACAATGTGAAAAACTCTACATCTATAATATAGTTTAAGTTTATCATCTCCTGTAAGTATGATATAATTGTACTTAGTGGAGGTAGGTGTGCTAAAAACTCGTGATTTGATTATGTATGAATTAAGAGATTATGCTTCAAAAAAGTCTAAACTTACTCAAATGATAAAGAATAAGGAAATTATTCAGATATGCAGAGGAGTATATGCTACTAGCTTTAATGATCCACATCTTCCTGTTGCCTCTATGATATATTCGCCAAGTTACATCTCCTTTGAAACAGCACTAGCGTATTATCACATGATTCCAGAAAGGGTCTATGCTATAAAGAGCGTAGGTTTTCGTCTTAATAAAGAGAAGCATTTTGATACTCCCTTTGGTCGCTATAGCTTTCATTATCTGAGCGATATTTTATTTCCTCTAGCATTAGAACCAGGACTAGAAGAAGGGTATGGCTTTCGTATTGCAACAAAAGAAAAAGCTCTTTGTGATACTCTCTATAAAATTAGAGGGATTAAAGGGCGATTAGCTATAGATGAACTGCTATTTGAAGATTTGCGATTAGAGAGAGAGAGTATAGAAGGATTAGACTGGTCTCTTTTAAAAGAACTCATCCCCCTATATCACAGCACTACTCTAAGGTCATTATTGAAATGGAAGGAGAAAACATGTGAATAATGAAATTAGTAAGATGCTCATAAAATACCCGCACCTAAATCCTTCTACCTCGCGAAATGCTCTTAAGGAAGTAATTCAAGAGGTAACACTACATACATTATCTACCACTGATTTTTTCTCTCATGCTGCATTTTATGGGGGGTCAGCACTTCGGATTTTTCATAATTTAGATCGTTTTAGTGAGGACATGGATTTTTCTTTAAAAAATAAAGATTTAAGCTTTTCCCTTTTAGATTATCTTCCCGCTATAGAGAAAGGACTTGCCTCTTTTGGTTTTGAAATCGCTACCAGTCATAAGGAGAAGCAGACTGATTCAAATATTCAATCAGAGTTTCTAAAAGGTAATACACTTGTCCATCTGGTGAAGATATTTGACCTTTCAGCACCAATCTCTGGTGTCCACAATAACGAGCTATTAAAAATCAAAATAGAAATTGATATAAATCCGCCAAGTGGTACTTCTTACGAACAAAAGTTCCGTCTTCTACCAGTTCCATTTTCTGTTCTTCTTTATGATAAACCTAGTCTTTTTGCAGGTAAATTACATGCCCTATTGTGTAGAAATTGGAAGAGTAGGGAAAAGGGGAGGGACTTCTATGATTATGTATGGTATTTAGGGGAGAGAATTCCTGTTAATATTAATCATCTAAAAGAAAGGATGATTCAAACAGGCCATTGGGTGAGAGGTAATACGCTGGATTTACAGAAAGTTAAAGAGCTTCTTTACAATCGTTTTGAAATGATTGATTACGATAGAGTGAAACAGGATGTAGTGCCATTTATTACAAACCCTCTTGCTCTTGATATCTGGAGTAAAGAATTTTTTATCGCAATCACAAAAGAAAATCTAACATCAGAATAATATGTCCATTGACGATTATCAAAGTGTACTTTAAGCGATGCATTAAATATTTTATCTATAGTTCCCTCCTTATTTTCGTTCCACAGGCTTCATGTCCTCTGGTAGGGGATAGAAACTTGGCTTTGATTCTTCAACAGCTTGTAGATCGCGTTCATCGTCTTTGTGGGCTCCTTCCTGGGGAATCATAAACCTATAGTTTTTCATAATGAAGTAATGTAAACCTTTGATAAAAATATTCAATCTATGGAAATAAGCAAAGGAATGGTGCTTTTAAGTGATAGCCTCTTCTTTTTGGAAGGACTTCGCATGAAACTATACAAAATAGATAGATTTGGTTCTCATCTCAACGTAGATTTTCTGTGCAAGAAATACTCCAATAATTTCTTTAAACGACATACATGTGCTTAATTAATCGGGTTAATATTGCCAAATCAGTCGGGTTGATATCGGAAAAGAAAGAAAGGCGTATCAATATGAGTAAGAAGAATTCTTTACTTCGGATAATTGATAACAAAGTGACGCAATATCTTTTCGCATTTAAAGCACATAATGAAATGGATGCTGTAGTAGAAATGTCAGATGTCTACTGGGGCGCATTTGAAATAAAGCTCGGTGCTAACCAAATAGATAATGCTACAAAAAATCTTTTACATATAAAATCAGCCATTAAAAAAGATTCGAAAGGGAAAACTCTAGCAGTTCTTTGTGTTATATGTGGTCTCTCTAGTGCTGCATACCAGAGACCTGATGGTGTCTATGTTGTACCTATCACTACGTTAAAAACTGAGATTAAAAATTTAATATAATAGCAATGTACATAGAATAGTTTATAAGTGAAAAAAGAGCGTATGCATTAGCGTGTTTTACATCCCCTTTTTGCCTTTATCAAAATCATTTATAAATGATGCGTAATATAAAGAAGTTGAAATTACAGATTATCATTAAGGAGGAGCCTTTTATGAAAGACAATATAACAATTAATACTTCGAGAGAGATTCTTGGTGAAGAGTTTATTAAACCCATGGGTATTACAGCAAATAGATTAGCTAAAAATACTATGATACGTGCAACGAGAATTAGTGAGATAGTGAATTAACGTAGGAAAATTACTGCAGATACAGCACCAAGAATATCAGCATTCTTTGGAAATTCAGCTGGATTCTGGTTCTGGATCCAAGCTGAATACGATTTGAGAAACCAACGGCCTAAAATCAAAGATGAGTTAAAAAAGATACCTCACTATGTTGCATAGTGTGATCACAGTAAGAATTCTAGATGTTTTGGTGAAGGGGAAGTCTTTCGAAGTGTCAACAAACTATCAGCTTCCTCTACCTTATCTCCTTTAGGGATTCTCAATCCTGACCTTAAACCATTAAACCACAGTTTATCTAATACAGGAAATTTTCATTTGAGGATGAAGTGGAATAATTCATATTCGAGCTAGATAGGATAAAAATATATTTTGTAAC
>CAYZUR010000162.1:0-4956 GCA_964481535.1 uncultured Spirochaetaceae bacterium
TCATGGAACACTGCATTAGTCCCAACTACTCGATAAAATACCCCTTCTTGATACGCTTGATCAAATGCATCTCGTGCTGTTCCATTAAAGAATGGGAGAGAGACTAAACAAATAATCTTTTTAGCTCCAAGGTTTTTAAGCTCTTTCATTGCTATTAATAGAGTACCACCAGTTCCAATCATATCATCAGCCATAAGAACTGTTTTGTTCTTTACATCACCTAACAAGCTAATCGACTTGATATTACTACTTTTCGCATCTTTCGATACAACAGAGTAATCTCTCTCTTTATATAAGACAGCAAGGGGACGGTGGAGAGCTTCAGCATAGAATTTATTTCGTTGAACAGCTCCTGTATCTGGAGATACTACAACAAGGTCTGGATCACTAAAATCAATAATTTTATGAAGCTTAATAAGAGCTTGATATGATGCATGAATGTTTTCTAGATGGGTTTGGTTAAAGCAGTTCTCTATTTCTCTACTGTGGATATCGAGGGTAATAATTCTTTCTACCCCAATATTTTCACACATTCTCCCAAACATTGCGGCCGTGAGAGCTTCTCTTGACCCCTTTTTATGTTGTCGTGCATAGGGGTACGTGGGAAGGACAAGGGTCACACTCTCAACTCCACTATTTTTAAGGGCACTAATTGTGGTGAACATGAACATCAAATGATCATTAATACTTAATGTAGTATCTTCTTCTCTATCCCACAACTTAACAGGATAACTATTAGAAACATCATAAATAAGAAATACCCGTAAACCTCTGACAGCTTGTAAAATTTCAGATTTCACTTCACCGTTGGCAAACTGGGTATAACGAACAGGGATATCGAAGTCTGGACATGTATATGTTTTAGGCTTTTTCCCTCTAGGGATTTTTTTATTTATCAAGTCATCATTAAGGGTAACAATATCTAATAACTCCTCAGGAGTCATCTCATGACGCTTCACCAAAGAAGCGCTAAGCTTCTGATAACGATCAAGATATAGCCTTCTCAAGTGTCTAACTACTTTGCCTGCAAAGTATTCAGAACCGGGGCCTGCGATAATTCCCAATTTATGTGGCTTGACAATGCTCATATGGCCTACTTTACACAATATTTGGTGATAATTCAACACTGAAAATGTTCTATTTCCACTCACTTTTCTAAATAATATTAAAATAATGGAGGAAATGGAGACCTATATTTTGGATTATTAGAAAATATCTCTATCCTTTGTAATTATTAGGTAATATATTTGTCCTACTAGATAGTTACGAAAAATAATGTGAATATAAATATTTATTCATAGAGCCAATTTCAAAATACTAAATCCTGCTTATAAATATTCATAAACACTGCTTAACCATTCAACGAAGTAGAATTGCAATAGCTATTATTGCATGATGCGGTGGTATGGGTAATTATTGCACAAAATCCTACAGTAGCATGTCTATTAGAGCATAATTAGATAACCTTTCTTTGTAGAGGGGTTGATGTAAAATAGTTCTAGAAGGTATTTAGGAAGCTTTTTTAGATCTTATTTCTTCTTTTTTTAGCAATATCTGCCAAGCTTTCTTCATGGTGGTGAGTAAGATTGCCAGTTCAATATCATATCTTACTTGGCTACCACGTCTATACAATTTGTCAGGAAGGTATCCATCTTTGAGTTCACTATTTGTTCTCTCTACAGTGCTCCTTGCTTTATATTTTAGAGCATCAGCCTTGTTCATTGGAGTTGCAGCAACACTTCTGCGGGCACGTTGGTCAATAATAACCTTCCGTCCTATAGAGTTCACATAGGCATTAATATCTGGATTGAGATATCCTTTATCCATGAGAGCATAAAGAAAGTAAGTTCGTTGGTGTGCCATCTTTAGAAGGGGAACTGCGACTTTACAGTCATGAACACAAGCCCCTGTTACAGCATAAGCAATCGTTACACCAAAATCGTCAGTAGCAAGATGTGCTTTATAGCCTGTAAACCATTGTTTATTACCCTTAGAATTTTGCTTTGCTGTTTTAGTACACCTCATTTCAAGCTTTGAAATAGAGGTTTCGGGAGATTCTGCAAGATACTCAAGCTTTCTCTTCTGTTCTTCTGCTTTTCGCTGAAGATATTCTTTCTCTTCAAGAGAACCCTTCTTTTTACGACCTCTTTTCTTTAAAGAAGATGTCGAGGTAGGTTCTTTTTTCTTGTAAAAATGCTTTTCTCTAGCCTCTATTGTAGTACTATCTATGGAAAGATGACCTATACCACCGTTCATCTGTTCTCTATAAACAAGGATAAACCTCTCATGAAGGACTGTTGGCTTTATGATTGTTTCAACTTTTCTGCTCAGCCTACTGGCTGTTGCAGGACTTGGAACCTGATTTAGACAAAGTATTGTTCTTAAGTTTATATTCTCTTCTAAGAGGAGAAGTGTATCTTTTATCGTTTGAACTTTGTAATGGAGTTTCAACAATTGGATTCCAAGAATGGATACCAAATCATATCCAATACGCCCCTTCCGATGATACTTTTTCAATTTCCTAGATTCATCACAAGAGAGTAATGACTGTACAGCGAGAAAGAAAGATTGAAACTCTAGTTCACGATTAGTAGGGTTCCTGAAGAAACAAGATGAAAAATCGTCATTTGAAAGCAAGAGGGATTGAAGAGGGAAATTTGTTGGTGTAGAATATGACATATAAAGAATTCCTTTTCTGTTTTTTTGTTGTAGTAACCAAATTATACTAGAAAAGGATTCTTTTTTCTATATACATAATAGAATTAATCAAAAAACACCAACAAGATTATCTCTTAAAGAACATGGATTCCTGAAGCTTAATTAAGCGGCTAGTGAATTTGCATATTTATTCAGTTATGAGTTTCTCAAACCTATTTTGGAATTAGCTCCATACTTTAATAATCTATCAACATAATGGGAGGCTATTATGAAAAAATTTACTATAATTCTCGCAGCTCTACTTCTTGTTTTTACAACGACAATAACAGCTCGAGCAAACGAAAAAATAGCAATCGGAGGACAATTTGGTTTTCTCGCTACAGGAGTAGTCGTCGACATTCCAGTTGGACCCCTTGCAATACAAGCTGGCTTAAACTATCCGCTAGGATTTAGATACATCAATGAAGTGACTGATGATAGCGAAGAATTTAACGAATTTCTTGGCGCATTCTTTGTAGTAAGCGCAGATGTCACCTATCCAATGTCCTTAGGACCTAACTTTGATTTAAAAGTTGGCGTAAGTGCTCTTGGATTCACAGATTTTCAGGCAGGAATATTAGGAGCAGCCGGCGTTGCTATTAAAGGTGAATTCTGGGCAGAAGAGAAAAATTTCGGCCTATTTGTTAATCTAAATGCTCCTGTTATCTTATTTGCTGCTTCCTCAGAAGGAATTGAGACAATAACAAACCCTCTCCTCCCTCTTATTGGCCTTGTATCAAGTACAGCCGGAGTGTTGTTTCGCCTATAGTACTAAAGAAATTTCAGAATTACATAATGAGGTATATGCACTAAATAGTTCATCTAATTGGTGCTGTACCTCTTTTTCTTTCTTTTTAATTTCCTTTTGAGTACCTAAGAGATTCAAGTTTCCACTTGATCCAATCATTGTTCTATTTTTAATTGTCTCTATTGGATCGTATGAGGCTACACTCTCTAAATTCATCCCAACCTCTTTATAGACTTCTCTAAAAGGGCGTCCTTCACTGATTCTCTTTAATACTTCATCTGTTGCATACAATTCACTTTTACACCCCTTTATGAGAGCTTCTTCATTAACAGTTGTCCCTTTTATCATGTGCTGCATAATTTGTACAAGGAGAAGAGTTGACTTTGCCCCTTTAATAAAAGGTTCTTTTGTATCTTGGAAATCACGGTTATACCCGCTGGGGAGACTTCTTATAATTGACTTTACCTGCAGGGCATATCCACTAATGAGGGCAGAGCGGGATCTAGTGAGTTCTAATCCATCAGGATTTTTCTTTTGTGGCATGATACTGCTTCCTGTACAAAGTTTTGGGTCTATAGAGAAATAACCAAACTCAGGGAGGGTAAAGAGAAGTAAATCTTGTGCAAGTTTACTTAACGTGATGCCAATATAATCACAACTATCGAGAATCATAGCTTCAAATAATCCCCTAGAGTTGTTTGCATATAACACATTGTGTTGTGGTTTAGCAAAGTGTAAAAGAGAGGCAGTGAAAGCTCGATCTATAGGTAAATTAGTACCATAACTAGCAGCTGATCCTAGAGGACTTTGATCAATTAGCTCTTTTAATGATAAAAGATGAGTTGCTTGATCCATCAATTGTTCTGAATAAGAAGAGGCCCACAATCCTACAGAAGATGGCATAGCAAGTTGCATATGGGTTCTTCCTGGCATGGGGGTGAACTCATGAGCAACTGAGAAAGAGATGAGTTCATCTGCTAGTTCCATAGTAGTATGAGAGAGGGTCATAAGAAATTCTCTCATCCACAATCGTAAAGCCGTTTGAACTTGATCATTTCTACTTCTTCCCGTGTGAATTTTTTTCCCAGCATCACCTATTAAATCAGTAAGGCGTCCTTCAATTGCTGTATGGCAATCTTCATCCTCTTTGTGGATGATAAAAGAGTTATTTTGATGTTCTTCTAGGATAGTAATGAGCCCTTTTGTTACATCTTCTAGCTCTTTTTCTGATAATATACCAATCTTTGAAATACCATGAGCGTGGGCAAGGGAGCCAAGGATATCACTATGTACTAATTCATAATCTATTCGGTAATCGTTTTGAACTGTAAACTCTTCCATTAAAGAATCTAGATTAATCTCTTTTTGCCATAGCTTTCCCATTTCATGTTTCTCCTCTATTTCAATTATCTATGAGTGTACTGATTGATAGTATATGGGTCAATCAATTAACGACAAAAGGACGTATCGTAAATAAGGGGAATTTAATATGAGAAAAAAGATAGGTTTAT